>CAZMTB010000127.1:0-11568 GCA_964569095.1 uncultured Aquificales bacterium | reverse complement strand
CCCTTCTTCACCACCAAGGGCATAGGCAAGGGCACGGGATTGGGTCTTGCCATGGTGTACGGCCTAGTCAAGCAGCACAAGGGTTGGATAATTGCCAACAGCAAGGTGGGTGTTGGTACTACCTTT
Source organism: uncultured Aquificales bacterium (assembly GCA_964569095.1). Lineage (GTDB taxonomy): Bacteria > Thermosulfidibacterota > Thermosulfidibacteria > Thermosulfidibacterales > JALWSI01 > JALWSI01. The sequence goes on along the minus strand of CAZMTB010000127.1, from coordinate 11,442 downwards.
CAGTTCTACATTCCCGCTGCCGAGGAGGTGAAAGATATGGTATCTGAACGAGACAAGGTCAACTCCGAGGGGTCTTCAATAAAGAATAGAAGGCTCACGGTGCTTTTGGCAGACGATGAAAAGGTGGTGGCCGATGTTTGTAAGACCATGCTGGAGCACCTGGGACATCGTGTGGTTGTGGCGGAAGACGGAGAGGAGGCGGTTGAGCTCTACAGACGGGAGAAACCAGACCTGGTCTTTCTGGATCTCACCATGCCCAAGCTGAGCGGGGAAGAGGTATTGAGGCTAATCCTTCAACACGATCCCAACCCCCGGGTGATCATCTCTTCGGGGCACCCCATGAACTCGTCTTCGGAGAGGCTGCTTCGGATGGGAGCGTTGCTCTACCTCCAGAAGCCCTACCGGATAAAGGAGGTGAAGGAGGCTATTGAGAAGGCGATGGGAGGGTGATTTCCCATCGCCCTTCTTGCTATTCGCTCTCTTCGCACCTGCAGTTGATCTTCTCAACGATGGAGTAGGGATCCTGCTTGTGCTTCACCAGAGCCTCCATGTACTTGTCGTATCTGCCGTTCTGCTTCATCCTTCCCAGAACCTGGTTGACGAGGTGGTCTGAGAGCAGTTTCACGAAAAGCCGTTCTTCTTTCTCCCTGCGGTGGGTTTCGAGAGAGCCGGTCTCTTCCAGAAACTCCCTGTGCTCACAGATGGCGTTCAGCAGCTCCTCTATTCCCTCCCCCTTGTAGGCCACCGTTCTTACGATCTTTGGTTTCCAGTTGTCGGGGCGGGGGGCGCTCATCTCCAGCATGATCTCGAGGTCCCTTTGGGTTCTGTCGGCGTCGGGACGATCGCCCTTGTTCACCACAAAAACGTCTCCTATCTCCAGCACCCCCGCCTTTATGCTCTGTATGTCGTCTCCCAGGCCGGGTACGGTCACAACAACCGTGGTGTCTGCCGTCTTCACTATGTCAACCTCGTCCTGGCCTACGCCAACCGTCTCCACCAGAATCACGTCTTTGCCCATGGCGTCCATCACCTGGATCACGTCGTCGGTGGACTTCGAAAGGCCTCCCAGGTGTCCCCTGGTGGCAAGGCTCTTCACGAACACCCTCTCGTCTCCGCTGTGGCGCTGCATTCTGATTCGATCACCCAAAATTGCTCCCCCAGAGAAGGGGCTGGTAGGGTCTATCGCAACCACGCCTACGGTCTTGCCCCTCTTGCATAGGGCCTCAATAAGCTGATCAACCAAGGTGCTCTTTCCTCCTCCTGGGGGACCCGTTATGCCTATCACATATGCCCTTCCGCAGTGAGGATAGATGGCCTTCAGCACCTCCCTGGCCTCCGGCAGGTCGTCTTCAACCCACCTCATCACCCTGGCAGCGGCCCTTCTGTCTCCTTTAAGAAGTCTCTCAACTATTCCCATTTTTCTTCTCCACAAAGTACAGATTCTAAAAGCCTGTGGGATGCTCTGTCCATATCCAGGGCCTTTCCCAACAGCCTCTTTGCCGCTATCATCTCACTTGCCGGTCTTCTTGCCACATCTTGGGCAAGCGCCTCTGCCCTTTGGTGGAACTCCTCGTTTGGAAACACCTGAGTTACGAAGCCCATCTGGAGGGCCTTATGGGCAGAGAACCGTTCTCCCGTGAAGAGTATCTCCTTTGCACCTCGCATTCCCACAAGTCTGGGAAGTCGCTGGGTGCCCCCAAAACCGGTTATTATTCCCATCTTTGCTCCCGTGTGGGCGAATACCGAGCGCTCGGAGGCCACCCTCACGTCTGCTCCCATGGCGAAGTCGCATCCTCCTCCCATGCAGTAGCCGTCTATCGCGGCAATCAAGAGCTGGGGTGCCTTCTCCATGAGGAAGAAGATGTTTTGCCCCAAGAGAGAGAAGCTGCGGGCCTCCCACGGACCAAAGGGCATGAGCTCCTTTATGTTTGCCCCTGCCGCGAATGCCTTTCCTCCTGCTCCCCTGATCAACACCACCCTCGCTTCCCGCTCTGGCAATTCCGAAAAGAATCGGGTTAGCTCGTGCAGGGTGGGTACGCTCAGGGTGTTCAGCTGCTCGGCTCTATCTATCCATAGGTTTAGAACCCCTCCCCCCGCGTCCTCCACCTTCAGAAACCTGTAGGGGGAGGGGCCCTTTGGGGTTGCCGGGGAGGTTTTTTCCCCCATCCCCTTCTTCATCCTCTTAGAGGACGACCTCTCTGGGTTTCACGTTCTCTTTCACCCAGTCCACGATCTCCTCTAAGGAGGTTCCAGGTAAGAAGATCTCTTTCACCCCTGCCTCCTTCAGGCCAGGAATGTCGTCCAGGGGGATTATGCCTCCTCCAAATACCACCACATCGTCCATGCCCTCTTTTCTCAGAAGCTCCATGAGGGTTGGAAAGACGTAGTTGTGGGCTCCAGAGAGGATGCTTATGCCAATGGCGTCCACGTCCTCCTCCATGGCGGATTCCACTATCTGCTCAAGCGACTGGTGAAGCCCGGTGTAGATCACCTCGAAACCGGCGTCTCTCAGTGCCCTGGCCACGACCTTGGCTCCACGGTCGTGGCCGTCGAGGCCAGGTTTGGCTACCAGAATCTTAACCTTTCTCTCTTCTGCCATCGTCGTCCTCCGCTCTCTTCTTCTCTTTCTCGCTTCAAAAGGATACTTTACTCAAATAGACCTTCCGTTTCCAGTCCATCGTTTTCCGATCGTTTAGTGGAACTCCAACTCCCTTACACCTTTGGGATCTATCTCTCTCATAAAGTCGAGCTCTTCCTGGGAGGGAGGGATGGTCTCTTCCACCTCGGCTGGTATGATCAGTTCGAACCCCGTAGCCTCCTTAACCTGCTCCAGGGTCACTCCCGGATGCAGGGAGACCAGTCTCATCGCCTTGGTCTCCGGTTCGAAGTCCATCACGCAGAGGTTGGTGACTACCTTGCGGGGTCCTCCTTTGGGAATGCCTGCCCTCTCCCTGGCGTCCCCTCCAGTGAGGTATCCCTGGCCGGTGATGAAGTCCACCTTCTCCACAAACACCCTGTTGTTGTGTCTGGGCACCCAGATCACCGTCTCCATTATTGCGCACAGGTGGGCCGATGCGGCGCCACCGGGTAGTCTAACCTTGGGATTCTCGTAGGGTCCTATTGCGCTCAGGTTTGTGTTGCCGAACCTGTCTACCTGAGCCGCTCCCAGGAATATGAGGTCCAGTTCGCCTCTCTGGGCCAGGTCAAAGGTCTGCCATAAAGGGATGTAGGCCACTGCCCTCTCCTGAAGGGCAGGGCCGGCGGTTGAGAAGGGGAGCTCTTTGGGTTGGGGATCTATGACGTCGGCGGTGTTGAGGTAGCTCATGTTGGGGGCGTGAAACCTCTTGGCCAGCAGGCAGGCGATCATGGGCAGAGGTGAATATAGCCCCTGAAGTACCCTGTCACCGTCAGAGATCTCCCTGGCAAGGCATACTGCCATCAACTCCGCTGTGGTGTACTCTGCTGCCATCTCTCAGTCCCTCCTGTTGAGAACCCGTTTCTCCAGGTACTCCTGGAATCCCTCGGGGGTCTTTATTGCCTGGGCATAGGCCTTGATCTCCTCCAAGTCGCTCTCGTAGTAGGCGTCGCAAGAGGCTGGCCATGCTCCCTTTGGCTGGTGGACTACGGCGGTGATGTAGAGGTAGGGGATGGAGGTGAGGTTGGGGTGGTTGCGTACCTCCTCTTCGTCTATGATCTCTTCCACGGTGACGATGGTCCTCTCTGCGGCCCAGGCCTTGAGGATGTCTTCAAACGGAGAGCCTATCACCCTGATGTTGCCGTACTTGTCGGCCTGATGGGCGTGGATGATGGTGACGTCGGGCTTTATTGCCCTCACCGCTGCCAAACGTTCTCCCGTGAAGGGGCAGGTGATCTCTTTCAGGTTCTCGTTCACCTCGAACACCCCGGAACCGAACATGCCCTTAAGGGGGAGGAAGGGAAGCCCCATTGCCGCAGCCCTCAGGGAGGTTATCACCGAGTTGCAGGCGTGTTCGTCCAGCTCGATCTCGCCCGCCTGGGCCTTTCGCCTGAAGTTCATGGCCAGGCCGTACTCCTCCAGGCTCACCAAGGCAAAGGTCACCTTCTTCACGCAGCCCGCCCCGATGAGCAGGTCGAACTCCATGCCCTTCTCCCTGCCAACGATGTGCAGGTTTCTCTTGCCCTGTCTGACTATCTCCCTCACCAGGGCCATGGGGGCGCGGTTTCTTCCTACTCCCCCTATTGCCACCACATCCCCGTCTTTCACGTGGGCGGCTACTGCCTCTTCCAACGAGCAGAGCTTCTCCTTCATCTGCCTCCCCCTTTCGGGCCTCTTAATTTAGAAGTAGCCGGGATCGGTGTAGACCCCAAAGACGTCCTTCATCGCGCCCATTATCTCTCCCACGCTGGCATAGGCCCTCACCAGGTCGAGAACTATGGGCATCAGGTTCTCCTTCTCGTCTGCGGCGGCGTCTCTAAGATCGTCAAGAAGACGCTTCACCTTGGCGTTGTCACGCTTGGACTTCACCTCTTTCAGCCTCTCGAGCTGCACCCTCTCCACTTCTGGGTCCACCTTGAGGATGTCGATGGGTAGCTCCTCTCCCTCCATGACGTACTCGTTCACGCCAACGATGATCTTCTCCTTTGCCTCTACTTGCTGCTGGAATCTGAAGGCTGCTTCGATGATCTCCTTCTGGGGAAAGCCCCGTTCGATGGCGGGGATTATGCCTCCCATGTCTTCTATCTTCTCGATGTACTCCCAGGCCTTCTCCTCCATCTCGTTGGTGAGGGCCTCTACAAAGTAGGAGCCTGCCAAGGGATCTATGGTGTTGGTCACCCCGGTCTCGTGGGCGATGATCTGCTGGGTTCTAAGGGCTACCGTCACCGCCTCTTCCGTGGGTAGTGCCCAGGTCTCGTCCATGGAGTTGGTGTGCAGCGACTGGGTACCTCCCAGCACCGCCGCAAGGGCCTCCAGGGCGGTGCGCACGATGTTGTTCATGGGTTGCTGGGCGGTTAGAGAGCATCCTGCGGTCTGGGTGTGGAACCGCATCCACCACGACCGGGGGTTCTTTGCCCCGAATCTCTCCCTCATGATCTTGGCCCACATGCGGCGGGCCGCTCTCATCTTGCAGATCTCCTCGAAGAAGTCCATGTGACTGTCGAAGAAGAAGGAGTACCTGGGGGCAAAGGCGTCTACGTCCAGTCCCGCCTCGATGCCCATCTTCACGTACTCGATTCCATCTGCCAGGGTGAAGGCCAGCTCTTGTACAGCGGTGGCGCCAGCTTCGCGGATGTGATACCCGGAGATGGAGATGGTGTTCCACTTGGGCACGTGATTGGTGCAGTAGACCACCGTGTCCCTGATCAGCCTCAGTGAGGGACGGGGGGGATAGATCCAGGTCTTCTGGGCGATGAACTCCTTCAACATGTCGTTCTGGATGGTGCCACCAATCTTGTCTGGCCCAACCCCCTGTTGCTCTGCAGTGGCGATGTACATGGCCAGCAGCACCATTGCAGGTGGATTGATGGTCATTGAGGTGGTCACCTTGTCCATGGGGATTCCGTCGAATATGATTTCGAAGTCCCTCAATGTGTCTACTGCCACCCCGCACTTGCCTATCTCTCCCCTGGAGAACGGGTCGTCAGAGTCCCTGCCGTAGAGGGTGGGGAAGTCGAATGCTATTGAGAGCCCCGTCTGCCCGATGCTCAGCAGGTACTTGTAGCGCTGGTTGGTCTGCTCTGGAGTGCCAAAACCTGCGAACTGGCGCATGGTCCAAAGGCGGCCCCTGTACATAGTGGAGTGAACCCCCCTGGTGAAGGGATAGCTGCCGGGAAAGCCCACGTCGCGCAGAAAGTCGAATCCCTCCAGGTCCAAAGGGGTGTAAAGGGCCTTTATCTCCAGGTCGGAGATGGTGCTGAACCTCTCCATTCTCTCGGGATGCCTTGCCACCTCTTTGGCGTAAACATCCTTTTGCCAGCACTGGAACGCCTCTTTTATCTTCTCGTCCATCTATTTCCTCCTCTACCTCTCTATGCCAACTCGGCCATCCAGACCTTCCATATTGTAGTAGTGCTTTATCTCTACCATTTCGGTGACGAGATCCGCCCTCTTCATCACCTCGGGATGGGCGTACCTTCCCGTCAGTACCAGCTCCGTTCTCTCTGGGCGTATCCTTAGGAGCTCTAACACCTGCTCGAGGCTCACGAGGCCGTAGTCGAGGGCCACGTTGATCTCGTCCAGAATGAGGATGTCTGGAGGATCTTCCTCCATCAGCCTCTTGGCCAGTTCCACTCCCTCCTGGGCCATCTTCACGTCTACAGGATCGGGATCCTCCCGGTTCACGAAGTTCTCCCGCCCCTGTTGGATGATGGTTAGGTTCGGTGCGAGTCTCTTGGCGGTGTTCAGCTCTCCGTAGTCTATGGAGCCCTTCATGAACTGTATCATCACCACCCTCATGTCGTGTCCCACGGCACGGCAGGCGAGGCCAAGGGCCGCGGTGGTCTTTCCCTTGCCGTCGCCGGTGTAAACCTGTACCCGCCCCGTCTCCAAAGGCATCAGTGCAACAGATTGCGGGCGATCACTATCCTCTGGATCTCAGAGGTGCCCTCGTAGATGGTGGTTACCCTTACGTCCCGGTAGAGCCGCTCTACTGTGTACTCCCGGGAGTACCCGTAGCCTCCGTGTATCTGCACGGCCTTGTAGGCGGCCCTGTTGGCGGCCTCTGTTGCGAAGAGCTTTGCCATTGAGGCCTCTTTGGTGAAAGGCCTTCCCTGGTCCCTCAACCATGCCGCCCTGAAGATGAGTTGCTCTGCCGCCTCCAGTTCCGTGGCCATCTCTGCGAGCATCCACTGTATGGCCTGGAAAGAGGAGATGGGTTTGCCAAACTGCACCCTTCCCTGGGAGTACTTGAGGGACTCTTCCAGGCAGGCCTTGTGAATCCCGCTCGCCATGGCACCGATGCATATTCTTCCCATGTCGAGATCTGCCAGCATGATCTTCAGGCCGTCCCCCTCGTTTCCAAGGAGGTTTTCGGCGGGAACGCGGCAGTCCTCGAAGGTGATTGCCACGGTGTTAGAGCCCCTCTGCCCCATCTTCTCCTCCGCCTTTCCAATCTCCATTCCAGGGGTGCCCTGCTCCACCAGAAAGACGCTTATCCCGTGTTTGCCCTTCTCCTTGTCGGTTATGGCGGCCACCATGACCAGGCCGGCGTAGGCACCGCTGGTGATGAAGAGCTTTGAGCCGTTGATTACGTACTCGTCTCCCTCCCTGTGGGCGGTGGTTTTCAGGGATGCGGCGTCTGAACCTGCCCATGGTTCCGTGAGGGCAAAGCTCATGGCCACGTACTCGCCGCTGCACATCTTGGGAAGGTACTTCTTCTTCTGCTCCTCGTTGCCGAAGGCGTTGATTCCCTGGGCCACCATGTTGTTGACGCTCATGGTGACGGCGGTGGAGGCGCATCCTCTACCCACCTCCTGGAGGGCGATGGCCAGCGAAACCGTGTCCATTCCTGCCCCCCCGTACTCCTCGGGAATCACCACTCCCATCAGGCCCAGTTCTGCCAGTTTTTTCAGGTTCTCAACGGGGAACTCCTCCTTCTCGTCGAGCTGCGGGGCCAGGGGGATGATCTCGCGATCGGTGAAGTCTCTCACCATCTCCCTTAAAAGGTTGTGTTCTTCGCTGAAAGAGAACTCCATCTCCCTCTTCCTCCTCTCCCTTCTATTGTGGTACTGTGATACCACCTTTTTCTTCTGTGGTCAAACCCGTTTTAGGATGGCTAAACTCTGCGCTCCAAACGTTGCAAAGGCGAGAGGAGGGGCCTATGGTGGGTATGCAGAGAGGTAAGGGCGCGGATTTCTGGGGTTCTCGTTGCTGCCCCAACGATCAAACGGGCGTGTGGAGAGTTTGGGTGGTTGAATAGCGTGGAGGGAGGAGCCATGGTTCCCATTGTGGTTGTCCACCCTGGCATGCAAGGGGGTCTGGAGCGTGCCAGTGGGGTGGGTATCGTTGTGGTTAGAGGCTTGGAGTGGTGATGGGAAGAGAGAAGATTCTCTCATTTGAAGAGGTGAAGAGGATGGTGGACGTTGCCAAGGCCCGGGGCAGGAGGGTTGTGCTTGCCAACGGCTGCTTTGACATACTCCACGTGGGCCACGTGAGGTACCTTCGCGCCGCCAAGGACCTGGGCGACCTCTTGGTGGTGGCGGTGAACAGCGACCGGTCGGTGGAGAGGTACAAGGGAAGGCCTCCCGTGGTGCCAGAGGACGAGAGGGCAGAGCTTATTTCTGCCCTTGAGATGGTTGATGCGGTCTTTCTCTTCCACGATCCCACCCTGCACCGAATCGTCCTGGAGCTTAGGCCCCATATTCAGGCCAAGGGCACCGACTACACCCCCGACACGGTTCCCGAGGCGGAGGCGGTTCGTTCTTACGGGGGGGAGGTTGCCATCTGCGGTGATCCCAAGGACCACTCCAGCACCGAGCTGAAGGCACGGCTGGGCAGTTGACTCCTCCTCGTTCCCGCAAGGTATCTTCCCGGCGAAGGTCCGTGGGTTTTGTGACCCTCGGGTGTCCCAAGAACCAGGTGGACACCGAGATCATGCAGGGCATACTGGAGGACCGTGGTTTCAGGATAGTCGATCCTTCCCACGCCGACCTCGTGGTGGTGAACACCTGCGGCTTCATCCAGGATGCCCAGGAGGAGTCCATAGAGACCGTGCTCTCCCTTATCTCCCGTGGGCCCGTGGTTGTGGTTGGCTGCCTGGTTGAGCGTTTCGGTTGGGAACTTGCCAAGGAGATACCCGAGGTGGAGACCTGGCTGGGTCTGGGGGCGGAGCACAGGATAGGGGAGATCCTCGAGAGGGGTGAGAAGGGCCTCTTTCTCGAAGAGGCGCCTCCCCTCTCCCTTGGGTGGTGGGAGAGGCGCAGGCTAACTACCTCCCCCAGTGCCTACCTGAAACTTGGCGAGGGATGCCACAACCGGTGTGCCTACTGTGCCATACCTCTGATTAGGGGTCCCCTGCGCAGCCGCCCCAGGGAGGAGATACTCCAAGAGGCCCGCTTGATGCTGGAGGCAGGGGTGAGGGAGATTAACCTGATAGCCCAGGATCTTACGGCATGGGGTACGGATGTTGGTGTGGAGAACGGCCTCGTTTCCCTCCTGAGGGAACTCGACTCTCTGCCCGGGGAGTTCTGGATCAGGCTTCTCTACCTTCACCCTGCGGGAGTCACGAGAGAGCTGGTTAGAACCGTGGTGAACTCCCGGCACGTCGTTCCCTACCTTGAGATGCCCATCCAGCACGTTGACCACCAGGTACTGGAGGGGATGGGCAGGAGGGGAGGGGCACGGGCGGTGGAGCGGGCGGTGGAACTGGTGGACGCCTCTGGCTCTATTGCCCTTCGCACCACGGTCTTGGTGGGCTTTCCCACGGAGACCGAAGAGGCCTTTCAAAGGCTGTGCCGTTTTCTGAAGAACCTATCCCCGTGGAGGCTGGCCTGTTTTGGGTACTCTCCCCAGAAGGGTACTCCGGCCTCCAACCTCGTTCCCTTGCCCGAAGACGAGGTGAGGGAGAGGGTTGACGAGGTGCTCGCCCTGGCAGAGGAGTTGCACTGGCAGTCCAATCTGGCCCTGGTGGGCAAGGAGCTGCCCTTTCTGGTCGAGGGTGAGGGAAGGGGGAGGATCGCCTTTCAGGCCCCTGAGATAGACGGGGTGGTTCACCTGGAAGGTGCCGTAACCCCCGAAGGGTTCTCTACGGTGCGGGTGGAGGAGACCGACGGGGTAGACCTCTACGCGGTTCCCCTTTGTCCCCGGTAGTCTCGCCCTTCGATCTCGGGGTAAAGCCCTTGGTCGCCCATCCGATATCTGGGTGAGAGAGGGGTGTAAGGAGGTGCGTAGAAGTGGACGTAGGCAGGGTGTTGAATAATCCAACCATAGGCTTCAAGCTCGATCCTGGAGAACCGGGAATAGCGGGCTCTGCTCCTGCCAGCATGTCTGCTCTCAAGGTGATTCCCCACGAACTTGCCAACATACGCCAGTTTGAGGCCGAGGCCAGGGCGAAGGGGGGCATCGTCATCGAGAAGGAGATCACCTTGGACATCCAGAGGGTTGGTTCTTACCTGACGGTGGCAGGGGGGCACTCGAAGGCGGTGATTCTCTACAGCAAGGACGGGAAGCCCGTGCTCTCGCCCAGTTACGGCCAACAGAACGACCCCGAGAGACCGGCCAGTGCAGAGCACCTTCCTGGAGGGGAGCGTCCCGCTTCTCAAGGCGGGGAGAGGGACGGTGTCTCCCTTCTGGGAGAGCCCCCGGAGTCTGCAAGGGGAGGGGAGAGGTCTTCTGCTCCTTCCCAGCAGAGAGAGCTTCACCTAACCCCTGAGGAGGCAAGAAACCCCGAGTATAACGAGGCCCTTCGCGATCCGGAGGAGAGCGAGGAGGCTAGGGTTGAAGAGCGTAGCCAGGCGATGAATCCCAATCCCATACTCCTACGGGGGGAGGGGCCACCAAGCAGGGCTCCTTCCCCCACATCCCCTGGGTTGGGAATCGACCTGCTGGTGTGATTGAAGGGGAGCGTCTGCTCCCCTCTTGCTCATTTTCCCACGCAGAATCGCTGGAATATCCTGTGGAGCACCTCTGGATCTGCTTCCTCCCCCGTGAGTTCCCCGAGGGCCTTCACCGCCTCCCTCAGGTCTGGGGCCACGAACTCTCCCGTGAGTCCCGAACTTAGGGTCTCCAAGGCCCTTCGTAGGGCCTCCAACGCCCTCGAAGCACACTCTTTCTGGCGCAGGCTGGATAGGGCAGGGTCTTCCCGTTCGCCTCCCTCCCCAAAGAGGAGGCCTTTTATCGTCTCCCTCACCTCGTCCACTCCCTCGCCCGTTAGGGCCGACGCCTTGACCAGCGGGTGGCCCGGCACCAGCCCTTCCACCTCTTCCCCGTGGAGGCGTTGGGGCAGGTCGCACTTGTTCAGCACCACCACCAGCTTCTCCTTGCGCTCCCCGGCGAGTTTCAGCACATGGATGTCCTGTGGCTGCAAGGGTTCAGAGGCGTCCAGCACCACCACTACCAGGTCGCTCTTCTCCATAGAGGTGTGGGCAAGCCCCACCCCTATCTTCTCCACCTCGTTCTGGGGCGCTCCTATGCCGGCGGTGTCTCTCAGGGTTACGATAAGATCCTGGATGGTGATCCTTCCCTCCACCACGTCCCTGGTGGTGCCGGCCACGGGGGTTACGATGGCCCGCTCTTCTCCCAGCAGGGCGTTGAATAGGCTCGACTTGCCCACGTTGGGCCTTCCCACGATGGCTGCCGAGGCCCCCTGGCGAAGTGTGCGGGTTTGCTCAAAACCTCTCACCAGCCGGCCCAGCCTCTCCACTTCCCCTTCCAGCCGGGCCTCCACCTCTCTTAGGGAGGGGAGCTCCTCCACCTCTTCTCCGAAGTCCACCGAGGCTTCAACCAGAGAGAGCAGCTCCGCCAGGACC
>CAZMTB010000126.1:0-2255 GCA_964569095.1 uncultured Aquificales bacterium | reverse complement strand
TAGAGGCGGTAAGGGGTTAATTATCGGCAAAATCCCTTGAATCTGGCCAAAGCCCCCTTGACCTATTGGTGGGGTAGAGGTAGGTAAGGATCACCGCTTGGATCTTGCGTATGCGGGACCGAGACGGGCTGTGGGTTAAGTATGCAAAAGGCCTCCCTCGGTCCGGGAGGCCTTTTTTATTGGGGGAGATGATGAGTAGAATAACGATCTTGAGGCTTAAAGAGATGAAGGAGAGCGGCGAAAAGATCGCCATGCTCACCGCGTATGACTATCCGTTTGCGAGTATAGTTGACGAGGCAGGTATCGAGATAATCCTTGTTGGGGACTCCCTGGGGATGGTGGTGTTGGGATACGACTCTACCATTCCCGTCACCCTTGATGACACCATTCGCCATACCCAGGCGGTGGTGAGGGGAACTAAGAGGGCCATGGTGGTGGCAGACATGCCTTTTCTCACCTATCAGGTAGGTCCTTCGCACGCCCTTCTCAACGCCGGAAGGCTGATCCAGGAGGGTGGGGCTCAGGCGGTGAAACTGGAGGGTGGTCGTGAGGTGGCTCAGACGGTTCACACCATCGTCTCTGCGGGAATACCGGTTATGGGACACCTGGGTCTCACGCCACAGTCGGTGCACCAGCTTGGGGGGTACAAGGTGCAGGGAAAGACGGAGGAGGCTGCCAAGAGGCTGAAGGAGGATGCCCTCATCCTGCAGGAGGCGGGGGCCTTCTCAATAGTGCTTGAGGCAGTGCCCATGGAACTTGCCAAGGAGGTGACCGAGTCCCTCAGCATACCCACCATAGGGATCGGGGCCGGTCCCCATTGCGATGGCCAGGTGTTGGTGCTGCACGATCTTCTTGGGGTCTTTCAGCGTTTCACGCCGAAGTTCGTCAAGAGGTACGCTGAGATTGGCCAAGAGGCCAAGAGGGCCATAGAGCAGTACAGGGACGAGGTGAAGGAGGGCAAGTTCCCCTCTGAAGAGCACAGCTACAGGTGATACGCATGAAGGTGGTGGAGACCATAGGAGAGATGAAACACCTCGCCGCCCAGTGGAGGGCTGCAGGGGAGACGGTGGGCTTTGTGCCTACCATGGGCTACCTCCACGAGGGTCACCTAAGCCTGGTCAGGGAGTCGGTGAGGCAGTGCAGCAAGACCGTGGTGAGCATATTTGTGAATCCTACCCAGTTTGGGCCAGGAGAGGACTTCGAGCGGTATCCCCGTGACACCGAGAGAGACCTCTCCCTGCTCAGACCTTTGGGGGTGGATGCCGTTTTCATGCCTGGGGTGGAGGAGTTCTATCCCAAGGGATACCAGACCTACGTGGAGGTGACGGAGATCACCAACCGTCTCTGTGGTCTCTCCCGTCCCGGGCACTTCAGAGGGGTGACCACGGTGTGCTGTAAGCTCTTCAATGTGGTTTCTCCCCACAAGGCCTTCTTTGGCAAAAAGGACTTTCAGCAGTTCACCGTTCTTAGGCGCATGGTGGAGGACCTGGCCATGGACCTTGAGATAGTGCCCATGCCCATAGTGAGAGAGCCCGACGGGTTGGCCATGAGTTCCCGTAACACCTACCTTTCCCAGGAGGAGAGAAGGGCTGCCCTCTGCCTCTATGGAAGTCTCAAAGAGGCACAGACCCTCTTCTCAAATGGGGAGAGAGATGCTTCGGTTATCAAGAGAGCGGTGGAAGAGACCATAAAGGCAGAGCCTTTGGCAGAGATAGACTACGTGTCGGTGTGTGATCCCCTTACGTTCGACGAGGTGGATACCGTGGAGAAGGGTACATTGGTGGCCCTGGCGGTGAAGATCGGGCCTGCGAGGTTGATAGACAATACACAGCTTGGGGTGGACGAGATCTGAGGAGGAAGAGCCATGAGGCGCAAAATGTTTCTTGCCAAGATACACCGTGCCACTGTTACAGAGGCAAACCTCAACTACGAGGGAAGCATAACCATAGATGCGGCCCTTTTAGAGGCCAGTGGGATACTTCCCTGGGAGATGGTTGATATCTGGAACATCACGAATGGTGAGAGGTTCCAGACCTATGTTATCGCCGGTGAGCCCAACTCGGGGGTGATCTGTCTCAACGGTGCTGCAGCCAGGAAGGTCTCCGTTGGCGACAAGGTGATAATTGCTGCCTCTGCCGAGGTGGAGGATGAAGAGGCCCGTAACTGGCATCCCACGGTGGTGAAGGTGGACGACAACAACCGGGTGGTTGAGGTGACACGCCAAGAGGCTCCCTTCTCTCTCTATGCCGCGTGAT
>CAZMTB010000125.1:0-7655 GCA_964569095.1 uncultured Aquificales bacterium | reverse complement strand
CTTTGCTGCCAGGGAGGTGGGTAGGATGGGTTTCTCAATGTTGCACCTGGTGGCTCAGCCGGGCAAGATGGCCAAGGTGGCTATGGGATTCCGAAACACCCATGCTAAGAGGTACAGGTTGGACATGAGGAGGTTGGCAGATATGCTGGAAAGGCCAGAGGTGTGCTACATGAACACCGCCCGGCAGGCATACTTCTGTTGTGAGGGTGTGGGATGGGAGAGGGTGGTTCAAGAAGCAGAGAGAAACCTCTCTCAATGGGCAGGCGGTATGCAAGTGGAGGCTCACCTCTTGCCGCCGGAGTGAGGCCAATGGGTAGGGTTTTCGTTTTAGGGATTTCACCCCTGCTGATACCTAAATTGCCCCCTGCGGAGGTTCTTGTGGGCTCTGCCAACCACCTGGAGCTTTACCCCGATTTTCAGGGTGAGAAGTTGTTGCTGAAGCCTCCCTTTACACCTCTCTTCAATAGTGTGGAGGAGGTGATTGTCAGGGGGGACGCGGTGATTCTCGCCACGGGTGATCCTCTCTTCTACGGTATAGCCCAGGCTGTGGTGAAACGCTTTGGCCCGGCTGTGGTGGAGGTGGTTCCGAATGTTAGCCACATGCAACTCGCCTTCTCCCGCATGGGAGTCTCTTGGCAGGACGCCGGTTTTCTCTCTCTGCATGGAAGGGGGATGGATGGTCTCTTGCGTGCTTTTACCTTGGCTGAACACTACCTTTTTCTCTTTACCGATCCCTCTAATAACCCCTCAGCCGTTGCCCGCCACCTCCTTGATGCTGGGGTGGAGGGGGTTAAAATGTGGATCTTCTCCAGGTTGGGAGAAGATGACGAGGAAGTTCTGGTTCTCTCTGCAGACCAGGCTACAACCGCTACTTTCAGGGAACCAAACTGCGTGGTGCTGGAGAAGGTGAAACCAGGGAAAGCTTGTCACTTTCCCCCTGACTCTTCCTTCCGAACCGCTCCTGGTCTCCTTACCAAGGGGCCCCTGAGGGCGATGGTTCTTTCGCTTGTCTCGCCGTCTCCCGACTCTGTGGTGTGGGATGTGGGATCCGGTTCTGGTGCCGTGGCGATCTCCCTCTCTCCTTTGGTGAATAGGGTTTATGCCGTAGAGAGCGATCCTAAGCATTTGGAGATTCTAAGGACCAACAGGAGGATCCACGGGGCGTGGAATGTGATTCCTGTGGCAGGGGAGGCTCCTAAGGTGTTGGAGGGGATTCCTGTTCCTGACCGGGTCTTCGTGGGTACTGGAGGGGAGAGACTGGGGGAGATTCTGGAGGAGTGTTGGAGAAGATTAACTCCAGGGGGGATTCTGGTGGCAACGGTGGTGACCCTCAGGGGCAAAAGGTCCCTACTGGAATGGGGAAAGGGAGAGATCATCTCCCTGGAGTTGGCCAGGGGTTCTGTGATGGAGGAGCCGGGTTTTCTTGTGCCGTCTAAACCAGTTTGGGTGTTAAAGGCAGTGAAGGACGGAGTTTAGGCGTTTCTGATTCCTTCCTGCTTGACAGCCGTCCATTCCTGGAGTACCCGTGGCCTTCGGTTCTTTGACAGGTAGATGTTCGCAAACTCCTTGGGTGTACGGGAAGACCGGTGAGATTCCGGCGCGGGCCCGCCACTGTGACCGGGGACGAAAGCCACGTTTGCCACTGGAGGTCTTAGGCCTTTGGGAAGGGTGGTGAGTAGGACGATCCGGAAGCCAGGAGACCGGCTCTGGGAGGATTGCCTGGTGTTGTCCTCGAGGATAGGGACGACCTGGGGTGTAGATGTGAAGGGAATCCCCGTGTCCTCTGCTTGAGGACACGGGGATTTTTTGTTGAGCGAGGGAGAAAGGGGGTGATATATGAAACACCTTTTTGGCTTTTCAATGCAGTTGTTGGAGATATCAAGGATGGAGAAGGAGGATTGTGCGTATGAAGAGAGTGGTTTTGCTTGGCTTTTCCCTGGTGCTTCTCGTTGCCCTCGCGGTTCCTGGTTATGCCTTTGGTGCCCAGGTTAGTGACCAGGAGCTCCAGCAACTCATGCAGACCATCCAGCAGCTGAAGGCCAAGGTGGAGGCACTGGAGAAGAAGGTGGAGCAGTACGAGGCCAACCAGAGACAGGTGGAGGCCGAGGTGCAAGAGGTTAAGCAGGTGAAGAATGACCTGAAAAAGAAGGCCTCTCACCTGGAAAGACTGGAGGAGACCCTGGGCAGGTTCGAGATTGGGGCCGACCTCACCTTCGTGGGACAGGGTAGCATAAACAACGACGACAACAACCCAGACGACGGCGACACCCAGGACGGGGCGTGGTCCTTCGACATAGAGGTGTCCAGCCAGTTGTGGAAGCACGGAACCGCCTACATGCTCATCGAAGGCGGTCAGGGCGAGGGAATAGACGACGAGGTGGATACCCTCTCGGGGTTCAACGACGATGCCCCGGGAACCGACTCTGCCCACGCAGAGGTGACCGAGGCGTGGTACGAGCAGGAAGTGCCCCTGAAGGGAGGGGGTGGTCTCGTGTTCACCGTGGGCAAGGTGGATCTCACCAACTACTTTGACGCCAATGAGGTTGCCAACGACGAGACCGCCCAGTTCCTATCCTCGGGTTTCGTTAACAACCTTGCGGTTGAGTGGCCAGAGGACAACGGCCTGGGGGCCAGGGTCACCTGGAGTCCCAGGGAGTGGCTCGATCTCAGTCTCGGGTGGGCGGAGTCTGATTCTGACTGGGAAGACATCTTCGACGACGGTTTCGGGATATTCGAGGTTGGCCTCAAGCCCAATCTCATGGGCATGCCGGGCAACTACAGGTTCTACGTCTGGGTGAATGCAGCGGATCACGCAGACGTAGACGACCTGAAAGACCTGGCACGAGGCAAGAGGGACTCTTTTGACGACGACGAGGTGAACTGGGGAGTTGGCTTCAGCTTTGACCAGCAGGTGGCCAAGTGGCTAACCCTCTTCCTGAGGGGAGGGATTATGGACGGAGACGTGGTTCCCGAGCCTGGAGATATGCCCGTGGATGGTGCGCTGAGTCTCGGTTTTCAGGTTAATGGCTACCTCTGGAGCAGGAGCGACGACATCTTCAGCGTGGCCTTCGGCACGGTCTTCACCAACGACGAGCTTGAGGGCTACTGCGGCCTGCCCAAAAACGTGGCAGACGAGTATCACCTGGAGGCCTTCTACAAGTTCTCCTTCTTCGAAGGCAAGCTGGAGCTTAGCCCGGACCTGCAGGTGGTGTGGAACCCTGCAGGAGACGACGACGCAGACACGGTGACCGTTCTGGGTACCCGTATGCAGGTGAACTTTTGACGACTAACGAGAGGAGAGGCCAATGAAGAGAGCAATTGTAACCCTGATTGTGGTGACCCTTCTTGCCACTGGCAGTCTAGCCGTGGCAGGAGAGGGTATGCATTCCAAAAGTCACAAGGATAAAACGGCGATAGTGCTGGCCTTTTTTGGCACCACCTATCCCTCTGGGCTCAAAGCCGTGATCAACATTCTCAACCACGTTAAAAGGGCCTATCCCAACACCGAGGTTAGGGTGACCTTCACTTCGAACATCATACGCTCCATCTGGCGTAAGCGCCAGGCAGAGGCAGATAAGTGGCTGTCCAAGGGCATTCCCCGAGAGATCCTCTACGTGAAGGGACTCATTGCCACCATGGGGGATCTGCAGGATGAGGGCTACAGGAATGTGATAGTGCAGTCTACCCACGTCTACCACGGAGAGGAGGTGGAGGACCTATTGGCATACCTCCACGCCATCGAGTCCATCAGAACCGTTAAGGCCAAGTGGCAACCCTTCACCAGGATCGTTTGGGGAAGACCCATATTGGGCGACGTGGGTGACAGGTACGATTATCACGAGGACCTGAAGAAAGGGGTCGAGGCTTTGAAGTCAGACGTTGAGCTTGCTCGTAAAAGAGGAGCGGTTTTGGTTTACATGGGCCATGGTAACGAGTACTGGTCTTCGGGGATCTATGCCGAGGCCCAGAAGGTTTTCAGGGAGCTATACCCCGATGTTCAGACCTTCGTGGGAACGGTGGAGGGGTATCCCTCGCTGGATGACGTTGTGAAGGCCCTTAAGAGGCATGCCAGGAGCAAAAAGGTGGTGCTGAAGCCTTTCATGGTGGTGGCAGGGGATCACGCCCACAACGACATGGCTGGTGCAGAACCTGACTCTTGGAAGAATGTGCTTAAGGCAGCCGGATTCAGGGTTGAACCAGTGCTTCACGGTCTGGGCGAGAACGACAGAATTGCCGGTATCGTGGTTGAGCACATCAGGGACGCCGCGAGAGATGCTGGATTAAAGGTGAAGTAGAGTCATACTCCTTATCTCCACCCCTCCCCTTCTGGGGAGGGGTTCATAAGGATGGTAGGGGAGACGGATGGAGATAGCCGTAAGGGAGCTTAGAAAGAGCTTTGGGAAGGTGGAGGCCTTGAGAGGGGTTTCCTTTTCCTTGGAGAACGGAACGATTTTCGCCCTTCTTGGTCCCAACGGAGCGGGGAAAACCACTACCATAAAGGTTCTCACGGGCCTGCTCGGGGAGTTTCAAGGGGAGATCCTCTGTAACGGCAAACCATTCTCTCCTCGCTCCAAAGAGTTCAAGAAAGTGGTGGGCATGGTTCCCCAGCACAACAACGTTGACCGTGATCTAACCGTTGAGGAGAACCTAAGGGTTCACTGCTATCTCCACGGGCTTTTCGGAAAAGAGCAAGAGAAAAGGATTAGAGACGCCTTGGAGTTCACGGGGTTGCAGGATCACCTTAAAAGAAAGGCGGATCACCTCTCTGGAGGTATGAAGAGGCGTCTCATCATCGGGAGGGCACTCTTGCACAGGCCCAAGCTCTTATTTCTGGACGAGCCTACGGTGGGTCTGGACCCTGCAGTGCGCCGCAGCATGTGGGATCTCATTAGGGGAATAAACGCGCTTAAGAGTTGTACGGTCTTTCTCACCACCCACTACATCGAAGAGGCAGACATGCTAGCCCACAAGGTGGTGATCCTGGATTCTGGAAGGGTGGTGGCCCAAGGGAGACCCCAGAAACTGAAGAGTTCTCTTGGCAGGTACACGGTGGAGATCTACCACCACGACAGGATAGAGGAAGAGTTCTTTAAGAGCCGCGGAGAGGCCATAGAGAGAGTCAAGGGCCTTTCGGTTCCTGCTAAAATAAGAGAGGTGAACCTGGAAGATGTCTTCCTCAGCTTTACGGGTAGGAGGATAAGGGTGTGAGGGGAACCTGGGCGGTCTTTTACAGGGAACTCATGTTCTACCGGCGCAGGGGGGTGAGAACCGTGCTCTCTGCCATCATCCATCCGGGTCTCTTTTTGCTGGCTTTTGGGTACGGTATAGGTAGGGGGGCTACGGTTAACGGAATGAGCTATCTCTCCTTTCTTCTTCCTGGCTTGATCACCATGAGCAGTATGAATCAGGCCTACGGTATTTCTCTGGAGGTGCATATCTCGCGCTACTACTTCAAAGTGTTCGAGGAGTATCTAATAGCACCCATTGGGAGGTGGGAGATAGTGGCTGGAGAGGTGCTTTACGGGGTGTGCAAGGGCTTGATTCCCGTGGTCTTCCTCATGGGTTACTCGATGGTGGTGGGGCTTGGCTTGACTCTCACACCCTCTTTTCTCTTCTGCTTGGGGCTTCATCTCCTCTCTTTTGCACTTCTAGGTTTCATAGTGGCGATGGCGGTGGAGTCTCACGCGGACCAGGCTGCCTTCAGCACCTTCGTGATGGTGCCTATGATATTCCTCTCAGACACCTTCTATCCCATTGATAAGATGCCCTTATTGGCCAAATACATCGGTTACCTTTCTCCACTCACCTACTCGACCAAGTTGATAAGAGGCACCCTGCTGCCCTCCAGTGGTCTGTTTAATCTCAGGTACCTGGCCTTGATGCTCATTATTGCCGTGGTGCTCTTCGTGGTTGCTCTGATTATGGTTGAGAGGGCGGAGGCGTGAGGGTTATCTTCTTTCTGGGGTTGCTTCTTCTTTCTGTAGTTTCCCTATTTCTCGGACCGGTGAAGACTAACCCTTTTCATCTTGACCATCAGGCATTGTCTATAATCTGGGAGTTCAGGCTCCCTAGGGTGGTATTTGCAGCGGTTAACGGTGCCATGCTCGGTTTGTCGGGTTCTCTTTACCAGTTGGTACTTAGAAACCCCTTGGCCGACGGCTTCACCACGGGTACAGCGAGTGCATCTGCCCTTGGTGCCGTGATTGCCATATCCCTGGGATTCCCTGCCTTTCTGGTTCCCTTGCCCGCTCTTCTCGGGGGCATGCTTGGCCTTCTCTTCGTATACCGTCTTTCTATCAGAGAAGGAGTGGTGAGCCCGGTAACCATGATCCTGGCCGGTATCGTGGTGAACATAGTCTCTTCTTCTGGAATAAGCTTTCTTAAGTACCTTTGCGAAGAGTCACTCTCCTCCGTGGTCTTCTGGCTCATGGGAGGGTTCTACTTGGTAGACTGGCTGAAGGTGGGGGTTTGCCTGGCTGTTTTGCTGGTAGTCTTCTTTTACTGCTCGGCGAATGCCCTCTCTTTCAACCTCCTTGCCTTGGATAGATATTCTGCAACCTCTTCGGGGGTGGACGTGGACGCTACCCGTAAACTCCTTTTCGTACTGTCCACTGTGCTGGTGGCGCTCTCAGTCAGTTTTACGGGAATCATCGGGTTCGTTGGGCTAATAGTTCCCCACCTCGCCCGGGCACTATTTGGAAGCCAAATGGGAGAGAACATTTACTACTCTACCCTCATGGGTGCCATCTTGCTGGTGAGTGCAGATGCATTGTGCCGGGTGGTGATCCCACAGGGTTCAGAGCTACCCGTGGGAATAGTCACCTCCATGGTGGGAGGGCTCTTTTTCTTGTGGCTTCTTTTTAAAAGAAGGGAGGGACTCTGGTATGCAGAAGTGTGAGCAGTTTCCCTTTCGAGAGGGAGAGGGAATAGAGGTTAAGAGGGTTAGACTCCGCCGGGGTGGTTTCTCCCTTTGCCTTCCCCTTCTTAGGGTTGCCCCCGGACAAAAGGTTGCCGTGATGGGAGAGAACGGTTCGGGAAAAACTACCTTGCTTGCAGCCTTAGCAGGTTTGGTCTCGGTGGAGGGAGAGGTTCTGGTAGGCGATAGGTCTTTGATGTCTCTATCCGTTGAAGAGAGGGCTCGTCTGGTGGCCTTTCTTCCCCAGGAAGCCTCGGTAGTCTTTCCCTTCACGGTTCACGAGCTTGTCCTGATGGGGAGGTATCCACATCGAGATGGAGGGGGGTTTGGAGCGGATGATCACAGGGCAACTGACGAAGTGATTGCCACTCTCGGGCTGCAGGCCCTCAGCCAAAGGAGATACACCAACCTTTCTGGGGGGGAGCAGAGGCGGGTTATGCTGGCCAGGGTGTTGAACCAGAGAGCCCCCGTGCTGTTGCTGGACGAACCCGTGGCAATGCTGGACGTGCACCACGGGCTACTCTTTTTGTCTCTCCTCTCTCGCCTTGGGGCCACGGTCATGGCGGTTATGCACGAAGTCAACCTAGCGCTTTCCTTCTTCGATCGTTTTCTCTTTCTGAAGGATGGGCGAATTGTCCACGATGTTGAAAAGGAGGCAGTTAGCCATGAGATACTCTCTGAGGTTTACG
The DNA here is from genome assembly GCA_964569095.1 of uncultured Aquificales bacterium. Classification (GTDB taxonomy): domain Bacteria; phylum Thermosulfidibacterota; class Thermosulfidibacteria; order Thermosulfidibacterales; family JALWSI01; genus JALWSI01. The sequence continues at coordinate 50 of CAZMTB010000125.1, read as the reverse complement.
GCGTTTCTGCTCGTCGCTGCTGGGCTTTTGGTTTTGCCTTGCGGGACGAG
>CAZMTB010000124.1:0-2565 GCA_964569095.1 uncultured Aquificales bacterium | reverse complement strand
GGAGGGAGCTTGGAATAGACCTGGAGACGCACCAGGGGTTGCTGGACTCCCTCGGGCCGGTTTACCAGGAACTCTTCTTGAGCAGGGGTGATAGGCCACAGGCCATGGGATACTTCGATTCCGTGGTGGGAGACGTGCACGGGGCCAGGGTGGCCGAGCTGGTGGAGGCCAGGGCCAATGGGAGTCCCGTGATTGGCGTGTTCTGCATCTTTCTTCCCGAAGAGCTGGTGTTGGCGACAGGTGGTGTCTGCGTGGGGGTGTGTGGAGGGGCCCAGATGCCCATACCCTTTGCGGAGGAGGTTCTTCCCAGAGCCCTCTGCCCCCTCATCAAGTCTGCGGTGGGATTCAAGTTGTCGCGCACCTGTCCGTACTTTCAGGTACTCACCCAGGGTTGGGGAGAGACCACCTGCGACGGCAAGAAGAAGGCCTGGGAGACCCTGGGCGAGTTCATGCCCTTCGGCGTTATTGAGGTGCCTCAGCGCAGGGATGAGGCTGACTTCCAGCTCTGGCTAAGCGAGGTTAGGCGGTTTGCAGAAGAGATGGAGAGGGTTGGCAAGCCCTTCACCTACAACCGGTTGAGGGAGGCCGTCGAGGTGGTCAACGGAAAGAGAAAGGCCATGGCCCGGCTCGCGAGGCAGCGCTGGAGAAGGCCCTCTCCCCTCTCGGGACTCGACGGATTGTTGGTTGAGCAGCTCTCGTTCTTCGACGATCCGCGGCGCTTCACCATGCAGGTTGAGCAGCTGGTGGATGAGCTGGAGGGCCGATCCCCTTCCTCTCCCGAGGGTCCCCGGGTGATGGTGGCCGGATCGCCCATGCCTATTCCCCACTGGAAGCTCCACGCCGTGGTGGAGGGTGCAGGGGCGGTGGTGGTGCACGAGGAGAGCTGCATAGGCAGCCGGTACTACCGGGACCTGGTGGAGGAACCGGCAGAGGAGACGGTGGAAGGGCTCTTGGAGGCCATAGCCCGCCGCTACTTCAAGATAACCTGTGCCTGCTTCACTCCCAACGACGAGCGGGTGGAGCGGGTGGTGGAGGAGGCGATTGCCTCCGGTGCCCAGGGGGTTATCTACCACTCCCTCTCCTTCTGCCAGATCTACGAGGGGGAGGCACGAAAGGTGAAGATCGCCCTCGAGGAGAGGGGCATACCCACCTTGGTGGTGTCCACCGACTACTCCACCGAGGACGTGGAGCAGTTGCGCACCAGGGTTGAGGCCTTTTTGGAGGAGATAGCCTGAGGTGGTTCTGGGAATAGACGCGGGCTCTACCCACTACAAGCTGGTCTGGCTTCGGGAGGGGGAGGTGGCGGATAGGCGACTACTGCCGACGGAGCCGGGCATGGAGGAGAAGGTACGGAATGCCCTGCAGGATGGCCCCGAAACGTCCCTCGTGGTTGCCACAGGGTACGGCCGACACGCCTTGGTGAAGGTGGGTGTTGCGATGAGGGCCGTTACGGAGATCAAGGCGCAGGCGGTAGGGGTTAGCAGGGTGCTTCCTGGGGTGGCCACCGTTCTCGATCTTGGCGGACAGGACTTCAAGGTGATCAGGGTTAACCATGGCAGGGTCGTAGGGTTTGAGATGAACGATCGCTGTGCCGCGGGAACCGGGAGGTTCCTGGAGATGGCAGCCAGGAGGCTCTCCATCTCTCTGGAGGATATGGACCGGCTTGCCGGGACCTGCAGCGAGGGTGCCAGGTTGAGCTCCATGTGCGCAGTATTTGCAGAGTCGGAGCTGGTATCGCTCATGGCCAAGGGGGTCTCCGTGGAGCGCATGGCAAGGGGAGTGCTCGACTCCATCGCCCAGAGGCTTGTGGCCACGGTTAGGAGGATGAACGGTCTTCCTCCCATTGCCTTCACCGGGGGAGGGGCCTTGATGGGTACCCTGGTGAACATACTCTCTAAGCAGATTGGTAGCGAGGTTGCTGTGCCACCAGAGCCCCTCTTCACCGCGGCCCTGGGTGCTGCCTTGTGCGGCGAGGGGGAGGCGTAAGTGGCTCAACAGGCCAACCGTAAGAGAGATTGACGGGTTGACAGCCCTTGGTGGCAGCGTATCTTTAAGGGTGAGAATGGGGGCGTACCGGTTTCGACGGGGCTGTTTACCAGAAAGGGGAAGCACGCCGAGGTCCGTCACCTCGTAAAAAAGACGGATCTTCACAAATGCCGAACCAGCATACGCAATGGCTGCTTAATTGACGGCCACGTCCCCTCTCCCTTGGCCTGCGAAGGGGGAGACGGACGACGGGTTACGCAGGCTGGTCTTCGCCTCACGCCCCGACGGGCGAAGACGAGATCCTTGATGGGGCTGGCCTCTGGGATTCTGCCTGCCCCTGGGCAGACCAGAGGCGAGATGCCAAACAGGGGCTGAGCGTGGAGATGCCCCTTTGTGGTCAGTCTCGGACGCGGGTTCGATTCCCGCCGCCTCCACCATTTGAAAAAAGACAATCCGTCTCTCCGGGGTCATTCTCCGGGACGACGGGTTTTCTATTTCCCCCTGTTTTCAAAGGGTTTGGGGCTGTTTTTATCAATCTCCCCGCGGTTTTCAGCGAAGTCCAGGAGAAGCGTCCACTGC
>CAZMTB010000123.1:0-2678 GCA_964569095.1 uncultured Aquificales bacterium | reverse complement strand
GGGAGGAGGTCTTCCGCTTCTTGAAGGAGTACTTCAGAGAGAATCCCTTGGAGCAGCGGTGTTCAAAAGAGGTTATTGCCCAGGTGCTCTGGAAGGGAGACCAGAGGGTCTTCAACGGGCTTCTCGAGGTGATTGCACGGGGGGCCTCCTTCGAGGTGGAGAAGGATGGGGTCAGGTTGAAGAGCAGCGGGCCGACCTTGTCCGATGAGGACCAAAGGGGCCTTGCGATGGTGCTTGCCATGCACCGGAAGGGGGGATTGACGCCGCCTTCCCTCAAAGAGCTTGCCGCAAAGACCCGGCTGCCCGAAACCAAGGTGAAGGCCTTGGTGAAGTTGCTGATAGACACCAAGAGACTGGTGAGAGTCTCCAGGGACCACTGCATCACCCGGGAGGCGGCGGAGGATCTGGCCAGGCGGGTGAAGAGGTTCTTCGCCAACCACGAGGAGATGAGGATCTCCGACTTCAAGGAGGTGGCTGGGGGGGTGTCGAGAAAGTACGCGGTGCCGTTGCTGGAGTTTCTTGACGGCCAGGGGATCACCTACCGGGTGGGAGATGTGAGGAAGCTGAGGAAGAGGGGGTGAGATGACCAGCTTCGACCTCCACCAGTTGAGGATATTCGTCGAGGTGGTGAAGGAGAAGAGCTTCTCCAAGGCTGCCGAGAACCTGATGATCTCCCAGCCCACCGTTAGCGTTCACGTCCAGAACCTGGAGACCACCCTCGGGGTGAAGCTGATAGACCGGGTGTCCCGCAGGGCCCTTCCCACGGAGGCGGGAGAGCGCCTCTACCGCTACGCCCGTCTCATTCTGAGGCTGAGCGACAGGGCCTTCGAGGTGGTGTCGGGATACAGGGACACCGTGGAGGGAGAGGTGGTTGTGGCGGCCAGCACCATACCGGGCAACTACCTTCTTCCCAGGTACGTGGCCGCCTTTGTGAAGGAGTATCCCCAGTGCAGGGTGAAGGTGAGAGAGACCGACTCGGCGAACGCCGTGTCGCAGGTGGCGAGAAGAGAGGTGCCCATCGCCATCGTGGGGGCGAGGTACCCCGAGAAGACGCTCAGCTTCCACCCCTTGGTGGAGGACAGGCTCGTGGTGGTGGCCTCTTCCAATAGCGAGCTGGCCGGCAGGGGTACCATCGAGTTGAGGGATCTCCTGGCCTTGCCCATGGTGATCAGGGAGGAGGGATCTGGTACCAGGCTTAGGCTGGAGTCTGCCCTGAAGGATGCAGGCATATCCCCTGCCATCCTGAAGGTGGCCGCAGAGATGGGCAGTACGGTGGCAATGCTGGAGGCGGTGAAGGCTGGAGTGGGGGTGGCCGTGGTGTCGCGGTTCGTGGTGGACTCTCTTGGCGAAGGGCTTGTGGCGTTGGAGTTTTCGGATGCGGCGGTCAACCGGTGGTTCTATCTGGTCACCAACTCGCGCATGACCCTATCCCCTGCCGCAGAGCGTTTCGTCGAGGTGGTGAAGAGGGAGGGGGAGGGAAGGGAACCCTGACCGCGTGGTTAACCTCTCCCTTTCAGCGTGGCCTTTAGCCTTCTTCTCCACCTTCTCAAGAGCAGGATGCGGTCTCTATCTTCCCATCTTCCGCTGAAGGTGATGGCGAAGGATACTGCCACCAGCTGAAGGTCCAGCCCAAAGGAGCGCCTCTTCACGTAGAGGGCATCGTAGCGGAACTTGTTGCGGCGGGTCGCGTCCCTCGGGGCAAACACCTGGGCAAGGCCCGTGAGCCCTGGGGTTACCGACACCCTAATCCCGTAGTTGGGGAACTCTTCTATCCTGGTGTACCTTGATTTAGGATCCACCTCCGTCTCTTCCGGCCTCAGCGCCCTTGGTCCAACGAAACTCATGTCACCCTTGAAGATGCTCCACAGTTGGGGCAACTCGTCCATGGCGGTGGCGCGTAGCACCCTTCCAACCCTCGTGATTCTGGGGTCGTTCTCCGTTGCCTGTACTGGCCCGGTCTTGCTCTCTGCGTCGGGTATCATAGACCTGAACTTGTATACCTTAAACACCCTTCCCCCCAGGCCGACCCTCTCCTGGGCGTAGAATACTGGTCCCCCGTCTTCCAGCTTGATGGCCACTGCGGCTATGAGCCAAAGGGGGGAGGAGCACAGTAGCCCTGTTCCTGATAGAAGGAGGTCGAAGCCCCTCTTCCACCACGGCGTCTCTCTGATCTCCACTTGTTCTCCCATGGGGGCGTTGCTATTCCAAAGGGACCCGATAGGCAACGGGTTTTCTCTTAGTGTGCCCGGTGAAGAGAAGGGAGGCGGAGAGTTGAAGGGTGAGCATGGCTCCAACCTTTACTGCCAGGTGGTCTTTCCACTGGTGGTGGGGGGGTTCTACACGTACCGTATCCCTCCCAACCTGGAGGGCAGGGTTCTACCTGGAATGAGGGTGGTGGTGCCCTTTGGAAAGAAGAGGGAGGTGGGGTATGTCACCTCCCTCTCTCCAGCTCCCCCCGAACTGCCAGAGGGAGTAGAGGTTAAACCCCTGCTGGAGACGGTGGACGCCGAGCCCCTCCTCTCTCTCCCCGTTCTGGAGCTGGTGATGAGGGCATCCTGCTACTACCTTGAACCCGTTGGCCTCTTCATCAAGGCGGCCTTGCCGCCCTCCCTCAGGGGTGGAGGAAGGCCCTCCGAGCTGAAGCGAGTGCTGGTGCTTGGAGACGTCCAGAGGGATGG
>CAZMTB010000122.1:0-6001 GCA_964569095.1 uncultured Aquificales bacterium | reverse complement strand
AGATCTCCCTTTCGGGGGACGTGCTATTCGACTTCGACAAGTGGAGCATACGGCCGAAGGCCGAAGAGACCCTTCGCAAGGTGGCGCAGGCCATAAAGGGAATGAAGGTGAAGGAGGTGCTGGTTGAGGGCCACACCGACTCCAAGGGATCGGAGGAGTACAACCTTAGGCTATCCCAAATGAGGGCCGCCGCCGTGAAGGAGTGGCTGGTGGTGAAGGGGGGGATTGCACCAGATGTGATAGCCACCAAGGGTTACGGAGAGTCCCGCCCAGTGGCTCCCAACACGAATCCCGACGGCTCCGATAATCCAGCGGGAAGGGCCAAGAACCGGAGGGTGGAGGTTTATCTCTCTGTGGAGGATTGAGGTGGCCAAAGGAGATCTTCGGGTTTCACCTGCTCTTTCCTCTCCATGTGTTCAGGTGAGAAGTAGAGCTCTATGCCCAGGTACCGGGCTGCCTCTATGGCCTGGGGAATGGGGATGGGCGAGATGATGACGAGGCGTGTGGGCTTTCGACCCTCCTTCTTTTCGAAGAACTCGGCCTTCTTCTTGAAGTAGAAGACGTCGGCCTTGCTCACCCCAGACTTCAGCTCGAAGAGCCACACCTCGCCGTTGGAGATCACCACGTCTATCTCCACCTGGTCTGGCCTGCCGAAGATGATTCCCTCTCTGTCTTTCTCCTGGTATCGGAAGACCTTCAGATCGGTGAGCCGCTCCAGGGCGTCCTTCAGAGCTTCTCTGAAGGCGTTCTCAGAGGCGGTTCCCCAACGGGCCCCCAGGGATCCCAGGGTTCGGGCTATCTTGTTGTCAACCTCCCCGATCTTCTTGTGGGCTTCATTTATCTCTTCCTCGTGCTCTTCCAGCTTCTTGAACATCTTCTCGAACTTGCGATCGTTCTCTTCGAGCCGCTTGAATATCTGGTCGAACTTTCGGTCGTTCTCCTCCAGTCGCTTAAGTATCTGGTCAAACTTGCGATTGTGCTCTTCGAATTTCCGGTTCTGCTCTTCGAGCCTCTGGTGGTGTTCCCTTAGCTCCTGAAACATGCGCTCGAACCGCCTTTCGGTGGCTTCCCGCTCGGCGGCGTTGGAGGAGATCATGTCCAGAATCACGAGCCTGGCCTTTGGGTGCTCCCTCAGGATCCTGGGCACCTCCTCGTAGATGATTCTTCTCACCTCTTCAGAGAACCTGTACTCCTCCATCTCATCCTCCTACCCCCAACAATAGGTTGTAAAGGGGGGTTGTCAAGGTTGGGGTTAGCCGGTGGTTCTTGCCAAGAGGTAGGTGACCAGAGAGAGGTAGATGAGGGTACCCATGATGTCGTTCAGGGTGGCGATGGATGGCACGGTCAAGGCAGGGTCAACACCCACCTTTTTCGAGAATATGGGTACCACCACGCCGATCACCGCAGAGATGCTCATGGATACGAGCAACGATAGCCCCACCGATATTCCCAGCAGGTGATTGTGCTGAACGAGGATGACCATGAGACAGGCAAGGGTGCCTGCGGCCAGGCCCATTATTGCCCCTACGCTGAGTTGCCGTCTCAGTATCTTCCAGGCCATTCCCTCCATTCGCCCGGTGGCCATGGCCCTAACAATGATGGTCTGGGTCTGGTTTCCCACTGCCCCGGATAGTGCCATGATGAGGGGTACGAAGAAGGCCACCGATACCAAGGTGGATATGGTGTGGTGGTAGTGCTTGATCACCAGACCAGAGAGCATCTCCCCCACGATGGTGAAGGCGAGCCAGGGCAGTCGGTAGCCTGCTATCTTCAGGGTGGAGGCCTCCCAGAGCTCCTCCTCTGAGGCTCCCACCATCTTGTAGATGTCCTCGGTGGCCTCGTCCTGGATGATGTTGATCACGTCGTCTACGGTGACCATTCCGATGAGGTGGTTCTGGTCGTCAACCACCGGCACGGCCAGGATGTCGTAGCGGGCCACTATGCGCGCCACCTCTTCCTGGTCCATGTCGGCCTTCACGCTGATCACCTCGGGGTTCATCACGTCTTTCAGTTGGGTGTCTGGATCTGCAAGGATGAGCTGCCTCAACGAGGTGACCCCAACCAGGTGGTTTCTCTTGTCCACCACGTAGATGTAGAAGACCTCCTTCTCCTTTGCCTCCCTCACCTTCTGTATGGCCTCTTCCACCGTGAGGTCCTCGGGTAGGGCGAGGTAGTCTGTGGTCATGATGCGGCCGGCGGTCTCCTCCTCGTAGAGCATGAGGCGAGAGACCCCCTCCCGGCCCTCTATTAAAGGTAGAACCTCCTCCCTCTTCTCTTCAGACAGGTTGTCCACCAGGCCTACCGCCTCGTCGGCGGGCAGGTGGGCCAGCACCCCCGCCAGTTCCTTGCTGGGCATGTCTTCCATGATCTTGGTCTGGAGCAGGCTGTCCATGTCCACCAAGACCTTGGCGGCCACTTCAGGGGGCAGCATGGCAAAGATGGTGTCTCTCTCCTGGCGGTTCAGCCGTCCCAGTAGGGCGGCAATGTCTGCGGGGTGCAGCTTGGAGAGCAGGTTCTCCAGGTGGCTTCTTGCACCCTTGCGCAGCAGTCTTCTGGACGACTCCACCAAGAGGTCTATCTTTTTGGGCATATTCACCTCGTTCCTAAATCTCTCTGGGATCGTAACCCATGCGGGCGAGCAGGTCTTGCCGGTTCATCCAGTCCTTCTTCACCTTCACCCGCAGGTCAAGAAAGAGCCTGACACCTAAAAGGGCTTCTAACTCTTCTCTTGCCTGTTGTCCAATACTTTTTATCAACCTTCCCCCCTTGCCTATCAAGATGCCCTTCTGGGACTCGCGGCTAACGAATATCTTTGCGGTGACCACCCAAACGTCGTCTTTGCGCTTGATCACCTCTTCCACCACCACGGCCACCGAGTAGGGTACCTCCTCCTTGGTTAGAACGAATATCTTCTCCCTGATGAGCTCGGCAATCATGAAGGAGGTGGGCTGGTCGGTGACGCTATCCTCGGGGTAGTAGAAGGGGCCGGGAGGCATGGCATCTGCCAGGCGTTTCAGTAGCTCTTCCACCCCGTGGCCTTTCAGGGCGGATATTCTCGCTATCCTCCCAGGAGGCACCATGCCTTCCAGTTCCTTTTGGGTTTTCTGGATCTCTTCTGGGGTGGCGAGGTCCACCTTGTTCATCACCACCAGAAGCCGATCCGTGCTGGCCCTCTCGAGGACTTTGGAAAGGGCATCCCGATCACCCCCTTGTACCCCCGTGGCCTCTACCATGAAAAGAATCACGTCCACGTCTGACACGGCCCTTAGGGCTACTTGCGCCATGTACTTGGTTATCAGGTACTTGTGCTCGTGGATTCCCGGCGTGTCCAGAAATACCATCTGCACCTTGCCCATGGTCTTCACCCCGGCAATCCGGTTGCGGGTTGTCTGGGGTTTCGGGGTAACGATGGCCACCTTGCGGCCGAGAATGGTGTTCAGAAGGGTGGACTTGCCAACGTTGGGCCTGCCCGTAATGGCCACGAATCCCGACCTGGTCTCCAGGTTTTCTCCGATCTCCTGCATGCTTACTCCTCTCTCTTCCAACAGGGTGTAGGATGGTCTATTGTAATCCCTGCCAGGTGAAAGGCAACAACGTGCGAGGAGGGAGGCATGGACTGCGTATTCTGCAAGATAGTGAATGGGGAGATCCCTTCGGAGAGGGTGGTAGAGACCGAAAAGGTGTTGGCTTTTCTCGACCTCTACCCCGTTAACAAGGGACACGTTCTGGTGATTCCCAGGCAGCACTACTTCAGGCTCGACGAGATAGATGCCACCACCCTTCACCAGATGGTTGAGGTGGCCCAGAAGGTTGCGGCGGCCCAGGTCTATGGGCTCAGTGCCGAGGGCTACAACCTTGTGATGAACAACGGGGAGGTGGCAGGGCAAGAGATTCTACACGCCCACATGCATGTGATTCCCCGCTTCTCAAACGATCAGATGCGCTTTGGCTGGAGGCACTTGGAGTACGCCAAAGGAGAGCTGCAGGATTACGGGAAGAGGTTGAGGGAGTTCCTGTGATTCCCAAGATACGGTTTGGCACCTCCGGGTGGAGGGCGATCATTGCCGATGAGTTCACCTTCGATTCGGTTAGGCTGGTGAGCAGGGCCATTGCCCTTCACCTGAAGAACCGGGGTCTCGGTGGTGGAGAGGTGGTGGTGGGCTACGACACCAGGTTTCTGGGCAACCTCTTTGCCTTGGAGGCTGCATGGGTGCTCAAGGATGAGGGCCTTGAACCCGTCCTCAGCCACCGCGACGTTCCCACCCCCGTGGTGGCCTACGAGATAATCCGGCGGGGGGCCGTTGGCGGAATCAACATCACCGCCAGCCATAACCCTCCAGAGTACAGCGGAATAAAGTTCTCCCCCGCCCAGGGGTGTCCCGCCCCTGTGGAGGTGACCACGGAGATAGAGGAGATAATAGGGGAGCTTCAGAGAAGGGGGATGGCGAAGAGGCCTCCCCGGACAGACGATATTACAACCTGCGACTTCTCCCCTGCCTACTGCGATAGGCTGAAGGAATTGGTAGACTTCGATCTGCTCGCCAGTCGTCCTGCCAGGGTGGCCTACAACGCCCTGTGGGGCACCGGTAGGGGATACCTGGATCGCCTATTGGGTGAGGCGGGTTGGGAGGTGGCGTGCGTGAACTGCAGTCCCAATCCCGGTTTCGGGGGGCGGCGTCCAGAGCCCGATCCTGCCGAGATGCCGGAGTTTTTGCAGATGGTTGCCTCAGAGGGGTACGCCCTGGGACTTGCCACCGACGGTGACGCGGACCGCTACGGGGTGGTGGACTCTGGTGGCACCTTCGTTTCTCCCAACCTGGTTCTTGCCCTTCTATTTGACTACCTCGTGGCAGAGAAGGGGATGCCCGGGGGGGTGGCTCGCTCCGTTGCCACCTCTCACCTGGTTGACCGTGTGGCGGAACTGCACCGTCGTCCCGTTTACGAGACCCCGGTTGGGTTCAAGTACATCGCCGGCCACGTGATGGAAGGCTCCGTTGCCATTGGGGGCGAAGAGAGCGCGGGTCTAACCATTGGTGGGCACGTGCCCGAGAAGGACGGAATAGTCGCCTCCCTCCTGGTTGCCGAGATGGTTGCCAGAAGGGGCGTTACCCTGGCAGAGATGCGTGACGGGCTGTTCGACAAAGTGGGGTCTCTTTACTCTCGGCGTCTCAACATACCACTTCCCCGTGAGAGGGACGGGGTGCTGAAACTGCTCGATTCTCCCCCGGCCACCTTTGCTGGATCCAGGGTTAAAGAGGTGGTGAGGGTCGACGGTACCAAGCTTGTGTTGGAAGACGGTTCGTGGGTTCTCTTCAGACCCTCTGGCACCGAGCCCGTTGCCAGGTTCTACGCAGAGGCGGCAGATGAGCAGCGTCTCGAGGAGCTGGTGGAGGAGGGCAGAAAACTTTTTGAAGAAAATTAGCTCTTGGGTATCAAAGAGATGGGTTTACGCTTTGTACAAATTGGGGAACTCGGGGTTGAAAGGGTGAAACTATCCATCTATAAGACCCTTGACACCCTATGAGAGAGAGGCTATCTCTGGGGGTCAAGGTTAGGAGGGCGAGAGGCTTGGTTAGAAGGCTAAAGGCTTTGAGGAGCTTGAGAGAGAAGTTGAGGTGAAAATATGTTAGGTGTAGGACATTTGGGAAGGGAGGTGGTAGAAGAGGGTTGAAGTGTATGCCTTGGGAGTTTGAAGCGATGAACTTCTGCGTGGCTCTGAGAAATTACGGTCTATTTTTAAAATGAGGAGGTAGAGAGAATGAGTAGGAGATGGATAAGCGGTTTGTTGGCGTCTCTCTTCGTGCTGGCGTTGTTGGTGGCGATGCCCGCACCCAAGGCTCACGCTGTGATCGCCATTGAGCCCACGGGAGAGACCCCGGGAGATGTGGCAATCTTCCCGTTCTACGACGTGAGCTCAGACACCAAGTACAACTACTTCTACCTGGTGAACACGGTTAACTACTGGATCCAGGTGCACATTCGTTTCAGGACCATGGAGTGC
>CAZMTB010000121.1:0-9800 GCA_964569095.1 uncultured Aquificales bacterium | reverse complement strand
GAACCCTTTCTGTAGCCCTGTTAACCTCCAAGACCGTAAAATTCTCGTCCAGAACGAAGGCAGGCTGTCCCACTGCCTGAAAAATGGCCTCCCACTCCCTTTGGAGCATGGAAATCTTTTTTGAGCTCTCCCTTTTCTCTTTTTCCCTTTGCAGCACTTGAATAACCGAGGCAGAAAGCCGGACAAAGTGCTTGGGAGACTTGAGGATGTAGTCGTCGAGGCCGTTCTTCATGGCCTCAACCGCTATCTCCTCGCTCCCCGTGGCAGTGAACATGATGACCGGAACATGGGTAGACACGCTTCTTACCTTACGCAAAACCTCTAAACCATCCGTCCACCTCAATTGATAATCGGTAATTACCAAGTCAAAACTCTCAATATCCCTCAACTGCTCGGAAAACTCCTGGGGATTCGTTACCTCAACCACCTCGAGTTTCTCGATCTCTCTGCCGAGAGCCCTTATGGTAAGGGCTCTATCGTCTGGATTATCATCCAGTAGAAGTACCCTTGCACTTTCTTCCATAGCGCTTTAATAAACCTCCGTTACAAACGCCAAGCGGCCTTAAATGTTCAGATGGGGTGTTTGGCTCCAGACGAACCAGTAAAGGCCCAAGGCCCTCACCATGTCCACTAAGTTCTCAAAAGAGACTGGTTTGACCAAGTAGGAATTTGCCCCCAGCTCGTAGGCCCTATCTATGTCTGTGCTCTGGCTCGAAGAGGAGAGTATCACCACTGGAAGCCTGTTCAACCGAGGTTGAGACCTCAACCACTCCAAAACCTCGAAACCTGACATCCTCGGCAACCTCAAATCCAAAAGCATCAAGGAAGGAACAGGATAGAGGGAAGCGTCCCTAAACCTTCCCATTCCCGTCAAGTATTCCACCGCCTCCTCGCCATGTGAAACCGTTCTCAAAACCTCAACCATTCCGGCCTTTCGAAAGGCCCTCTCCACGAAGAAGGCGTCGTCAGGGTTATCCTCCACGAGAAGAACCGTTCTCTTCGACAAAGCAACACTCTCCTTCTAACTCAAACAGCAGGCAGCTCGAACCAGAACCTGCTTCCCTTTCCCAAGGTTGACTCTACTCCCACCTTTCCCCCCATGCGTTCCACTCCCCTCTTCACGATGGCCAGTCCAACTCCCGTTCCCGGGTAGGTCTCTTCACCGTGCAGCCTTTCAAACAGATAAAATATCTTTGCAAGGTGATTGCTGCCAATGCCTATTCCGTTGTCTACAATCCACACCCTTATCTGGCTTCCCAGCCTCTCCGAATACACCCTTACATCTGGACACCTCTCCTTGTCAATAAATTTAAGAGCATTAGCTAACAAGTTTGAGACCACGTGCTCCAGCACCGTATTGTGACCCATGACCCTCCCCAAGGGATATTCCACCATCACCTGAGCACCTACCCCTTCAATCTCTCCTCTCATCTGGTCCAAAACCCCTTCTACCACACGGTCAAGATCAACTATCCCAAGCGTGATCTCCTGTTTTGAGATACGGCTGTACCTCAAGAGGTCTTCTATGAGCTTGTCCATCTTTCTGGCGGAAAGTGTTATTCTCTCAAGGTACCTTTTGGCCTCAGGGGGAAGATGTTCACCGAAGTCTTCCTCCAACGCCTCTGCAAATCCCTCCATGGCCCTCAAGGGGGCCCTCAAGTCGTGAGAGACCGAAAAGGTGAAGGCCTCGAGCTCCGCGTTGGCCATCTCGAGCCTCTCTGTAATCTCCTCGAGCTCCTCCACCTTGCTCTGAAGCTCCTCTGTGCGCAGTTTAACCTCTTCTTCGAGCTGACGGGAGTACCTCTCTTGGTGCCTCTGAAACTCCACCCTCTCCGTAACGTCAACGGCGGTACCCAGTATGGCAGGGGAATCACCATAAAGGATTCTTTTCCCAAAAGACTCTAACCACCTAATTTGACCGCCTTTGGTGAAAAACCTGCATATCACGCTATCACTATCCTTCTCTCCCTCCAGAATTTTTCGAATCTTCTCCTCCGTCAATGGGAGATCCTCTGGGTGAATTATATCTTCCACTTTAATATTGTTAACCATCTCCTCTACTGAATAGCCCAGCATCTCAGCAGCCGCCCGGTTAAGATAGGGATACCTACGGTCGGCGGTAAGTATGAAAACACCTACCAAGGCCTGCTCAACCAAAGCCCTAAAAATAGCCTCCGAGTCCCGCAGCTTCTCCTCCGCTTTTCGTCTCTTCACTATGTTCACTGAGAGTAGAACGATTACCAGCAGCAACATCAGGAGAAATAGCACCGTGTACCACACCAGGCTCTTGTGCTTGGCGTAGAAGCTCTCGGGACGGTTAATCACCAGGCTGCCCTTGGGAAGCCGAGAGAGGGGAATGCCAAACCGCCTCAGCTGGCGGTAGTCAAACATGTACCTGTTGGGACTCTTGCCCAATATGGGAATCTCCCAGGGCGGGGTACCCTGCAGCACCTCAAGGGCCATCTCTCCGGCTGCCTTTCCCTGCTCGAAACCTGATACCACGTACCCCCCGACGATCCCGTGGCCCAGCACGAAGTCCCACATGCTGAAGACGGGAGCCTTGCAGATAGAGGAGAGCTTTTCAAAACACCTCTGAACGGAAAGCACCACCCCATGCTGGTCTTTGAAAAAAGAAGACCCCTCCAGGACCACCGCCTCAGGGGGGATCTTACTCACCCTCTCGAGAACCCGGTCCAAGTAGGCGCCGGCAATCACCACCGCCCGTTCTTCGAGACCCAGCTCCTCAACGGCTGTTTTGAACCTCTCCAGGTTCTTCGCCCCCGTAAGGGTGTTATTGTCCACCACGTAGTAGACGGCTCCCCCGCCTGGATGGAGCTTCAGGGCTAACTTCAAGGTCTCAAGTGGAGAGTCGTTCTCGGGCACGCCCGTAACCAGGGCATCTCCCTGCAACATGGAGACGTGAAAGTTGTTCACCCCGCAAAAGACCACTGGCACCCCGGGGAAGAGATCCTCGTGGTTGCGCACCAAGAAGGTCAGGGCGTTGTTGTCGGTCACAATCACCACGTCCACGTGCACATCCCGGTACTTAAAACGGTAAAAATCCTTCAAGCGTCTCATGTACCTACGGGTGAGGGGAAGCCTCTTGGTATCGAGAAACTCCACGAAAAACCGGGTCGAAGGGTAACCCTTAAAGAGAGACCTTATTCCCTCCTCCTCCCTCTCTGTCCAAGGATAGCCTTTATGGTAGGAATGAAGGATAACAACGTTCCACTCCCCTTCTTCAGCCGTTCTCGCAGAAGAAGAAAAGGCCAGCACTATCCCTACACCAAGAAGGAGAAATCTCAAAAGAAGCCTAACCACTACACCCCCTCGCAATTCACAACCCAAAAGTCACACACTATCTCGCACTCACCTATCTGAAGGGCGGGTACCACTCCATCCCCGGCAAGTCAAGCTTGAATATCGAAGAGAAGCACCTATACTCAGAGAGATGTGGCGAAAAGAAGGGAGAAAAGAGTGGTGAGCCGTGCCTTGGCCATATCCCTGCTTGTGGTAGGGCTGGCCCTTCTGCTGCCCCGAGCCGTCCACGGAGAACCCCTCTCCCTGGAGGAGTGCATAGAGATGGCCCTTTCAAACAACCCCTACCTCATGGGGTACCGGGCGGAGTGGAAGGCGTCAAAACCCATGAAGTGGGAGGCCTTTTCTGGATTCCTCCCCCAGGTCTACCTGGAGAACTCACTGGAGAGAAGGGCCACGGAAATGGTCTCTCCGTACTACCACCAGTACTCAGAGGTGGTGGTCACCTACAACCTCTTTTCAGGAGGTGAAACCCTCAACACCTACCGGGAGGCCACCCACCAGATCGGCGCCGCGGAGGAGAGATACCGGCAGGCCACGGTGGATACTGCCTACCGGGTGTCAAACGCATTCTACACCCTGTTGGAGGCCAGGGAGATGGTGAAGGCGGCCAGGGCCGACCTGAAAGACGCCGAGACCAACCTGGAACTCGCCCAGGCAAGGTTCAAGCAGGGGCTGGCACCCTACGCAGACGTGATAAAGGCCAAGGCGGGGGTGGCCAACGCCCGCTACAAGCTAACCCAGAGGGAGAAGGAGTACTACGTGGCCCAAGGCGAATTGAACACGGAGATAGGCAGACCCGTGATGGAGAAGACCGAGGTGGCCGGTGGGCTTGGAAACGAGACCGAGGAGATACCATCAGACTTCGAAGAGCTGGCCAGAGAAGGGCTCTCCAACAATCCCTACCTGAAGGAGGTCTACCAGAGACTGGAGGCGGAGAGGAGCAAGAAGAGAGCGGTGTACAGCGAGTTTCTGCCCTCCCTCGACTTCAGCTGGTACTACGGCTGGCACGACACCTCTTTTCCCGCAAACGACTACAAGGAGTGGGAGTGGATGCTGACATTGAAGATCCCCCTCTTCTCGGGATTTGCCAGCAGGGCCAGGCTGGCAAGGGAGAAGGCCCTGGTGGAGTCCCTGGAGGAGCAGCTTGAGTGGGAACGCCGCACCGTCACCCAGGAGGTGTGGAAGGCCTTCCAGGAACTGAAGGCCACCAAAGCAAACGTGGACCAGTCGAGGGCCTTCCTCGAAAGCGCCCAGGAGGACATGAGAATCACCCAGGGCCGTTACAAGGAGGGACTGGCAAACATGGTGGACCTCATCACCTCGCAGGCCTCCCTCTCCCTGGCCAGGGCAAAGCACATATCCAGCATAGCAAGCTTCAAGCGCGCCCTGGTCGCCCTGGAGAAGGCCATGGGAAAGGTGCCCGTTCTGGAGAGAAGACGATGAGACACTGCCAAAGAGGACTCGGACCGCTCCTGGCCTTCTTGATCCCCCTCCTGGTGCTCTCGTGCAGCCACCAGAAGTCATCGGAGGAGAGGCCCAAGGGTAGCACCAGGGTGGAGTTGAGAGAGGTGAGAAGAGAGGTGGTGGCCACCGGTGCAGTGAAGCCCAAGGTGGGAGCCCAGGTGAAGGTGGGTTCCCGCATATCCGGTAAGCTGGAGAGGCTCATGGTGCAGGCAGGGGACCAGGTGAAGGAGGGCGAGCTCATCGCGGTGGTGGAGCACAGGGACCTCGAGGCCAGGGTGGAGAGACTCAACGCGACCCTACAGGGTCTCAGGATACGGGAGAAGGAGGACCTGAGAGAGATCTCCAACCTCGTAGAGGAGACAGAGGCGAAGCTACACCTGGCACGGCTGGACCTCAGTAGGTACTCCTCCCTATTGAAGAAGGGATACGTTGCAAGGGCAGAGGTGGACAAGGCGGAGAGGGACGTAAAGGTCTTGGAGGCACAACTGGAGGCCACCAAGAGGAAGTACCGGTCAACCAAGGCCCGCTACGCCCAGGAGATAGCCCAGACGGAGGCCCAGCTGAAGGAGGCAAGGGTATACCTGTCGTACGCCTTCATCAGGGCCCCCATAACGGGAACGGTATCGTCGGTCACCACTCAGCAGGGAGAGACGGTGGTGGCCGGGTTGAATGCCCCCACCTTCATCACCATAATAGACCTGGCCCGCCTGCAAGTTGACGGATTCGTGGACGAGACAGACATAGGCAAAGTGCAGCCCGGACAAGAGGTGGAGTTCACGGTGGACGCGTATCCAGACCGGGTCTTCCACGGCCACGTGAAGACCATCTACCCAGGGGCGATCATACGGGACAACGTGGTCTACTACGACGTGGTGGTGGAGATAGACGACCCCTTCCAGGGGATCCTGAGACCGGAGATGACCGCAAACCTCACCTTCGTAACCGGAAGGCGCAAGGGGGTGCCAGCCATTCCCGACAAGGCGGTTCGCATGGACACCCAGGGAAGGGAATACGTACTGGTGAAAGGGGAAAAGGGCTGGAAGAAGCGCTACATCACCACGGGATGGTCCAGCGGGGGATACACCGAGGTGAGAGAGGGGCTGAAGGTGGGAGAAGAGGTGGCCCTCTGGTGATAGAGCCTGGAGGCAAAGGATGCCCAAGGTGGTGATCGATGCAAGGGGAATCACCAAGGAGTATCCCCTGGGAAGGGGCACCGTCCAGGTGCTGAAAGGGGTGTCCCTGGAGGTGGAGGAAGGGGGATTCGTCTCCATCATGGGTCCTTCGGGGGCAGGAAAGTCCACCCTCATGCACATCCTCGGTTGCTTAGACACCCCCACCAGCGGCACCTACCTGCTCGACGGAGAGGACGTCTCCAAGATGGACGACGCCAGGCTTTCGAGGGTGAGAAACACCAAGATAGGCTTCGTCTTTCAGGCCTTCTACCTGATCCCATGGGCAACTGCCCTGGAGAACGTGCTGCTACCCTTCCTCTACAGCGACAAGGTACCCGAAGACGCCAGGGAACGGGCAGAAGAGGCGCTTGCGCGCATGGGCATGGGAGACCGCCTTCACCACAAGCCATCCGAGCTCTCTGGGGGGCAGCAGCAGAGGGTGGCCATTGCCCGGGCGATAGTGAAGAACCCCTCCCTCATCATGGCAGACGAGCCAACGGGAAACCTGGACTCAGCCGCAAGCCAAGAGGTGATGGAGATACTCTGCGAGATGAACCAGGAGGGTCGCACCATTCTTCTCATAACCCACGATCCCGAGATAGCCGCCTACGCCTCCCGCACCCTCTACCTGAAAGACGGGATAATCCTGTGAGGAACCGCAATAACCCAGGCAAGCCCCGAGGCTCCGGCAGAGCAACGGGAGAGGGAAGGCCGAAGGCCAGCGCAGGATGAGCATAACGGACCAGGTACGCCAGGTCGTAGGCGAAGCAAGGGCATCCAAGCTGGGGGTCTTCTTCATGTCCCTGGGAGTGATCATCGCGGTGCTCGCCATAACCCTCATCACCTCCCTGGGAGAGGGGACCCGCATCAAGATAACCGAGATTCTTCAGCAGCTCAACTTCGGTTCAAACGCCTTTCTCCTCATGGCCGGGGGAGGAAAGTTCTTTGGTCCCGCCCAGACCCGCAGGGACACCCTGACAATGGAGGACATGGAGGTCATATCCAGGTACGACTTCGTGGTGGGAGTGTCGCCAGGACAGTTCGCCTTCAGGCCGGTCTCGTACCGGGGAAAGGTGTACAAGACGAGGATAAACGGGGTGATGCCCCAGTGGGCCCCTCTGGCCCACTGGAGGGTGGTGAAGGGCAGGTTCATAACCCACCAGGACCTGAAGGAGAGGGCAAAGGTTGCGGTGCTGGGCTGGAAGACCGCGAAAGACCTATTCGGTGATACGGATCCCCTGGGGAAGTACGTCAAGGTTAGCGGGATACTATTCAAGGTGGTGGGAGTGCTCGAGAGCAAGGGCTCGGTTGGCAGGCATCCCCTGGACCTGAGAGTCGTGATACCCCTCACCACCTCCCAGCGCAGGCTACTGAACCGCAACTGGCTGGACATCGCCAAGATAGTGGTATCCCCCCGCAGAGACGTTCACCAGGCACAACGGGTCATCTCGGAACTACTTAGGAAGAGGCACCACATCGTGCCCCCAAAACCCGACGACTTTCGAATAATCACCTCTGAGCAGATCATCGCCTTTCTAACCAAGGCCACCCACACCATCACGGTGATGCTGCTGCTGATAGGGGCCATCTCCATGGTGGTCAGCGGAATAATCATCACCAACATCATGCTGGCGGTGATCACCCAGAGGCGAAGGGTGATAGGCATACGAAGGGCCCTGGGAGCCACCCAGAGGGAGATCATGGTACACTACTCCCTATTCTCCCTCTCCGTCTCCCTGCTGGGGGGAATAGTGGGCCTGGTTCTTGGAATACTCCTGTCGAAGGTGGTGGCCCAGGTCTCCCCCATACCCGCGAGGGCACCCTGGTACCTGCTGATCGCCGCCCCCCTCTTCGCCCTCGCCACCGGAGGGATATTTGGACTGCATCCCGCCCGCAAGGCCGCGGCCATGAGCCCCGTGGAGAGCCTGAGGTGAAGAGACTGCTCAAAGGGGCATACCAGGCCCTGATGGCCCAGAAGAGGCGATCCCTACTCGCCACCCTGGGGGTGGTGGTGGGAGTGGCATCACTGGTGCTCATGATCGCCGTGGGAGAGGGGGCAAAGAGAAAGGTTCTGAAGGAGTTTGAGAGCATGGGGCGCAACCTCCTCCTCATCTCTGCAGGAAAGGTGACCATAAGGGGAGGCAGGCTGATCCAGCACGAGGCAGCCACCACCCTCACCCTAAGGGACGCCAGGAGCCTGAAGGAACAGGTGCCGGGCATAGTGAGACTCGCCCCCGTATACGACAGGGCCGAGATAGTGAAATCCGAAAAGGCTACGGCGAGGACGCGGATAGTGGGCACCACACCCGACTACACACACGTGAAAAACTTCTACCCAACCGAGGGTAGGTTCTTCAAGAAGGAGGAGGTCACCGGCAGGCTGCGGGTGGCCGTGCTGGGTTTTGGGGTGGCAAAGAGGCTGTTCGGAAAGAAGAATCCCGTGGGAGAGACCGTGAGGATACGAAGGGTGCCATTCCAGGTGATCGGCGTGATGGAGTCGAAGGGAGTGGACGCCAGCGGAGAGGACCAGGACGACCAGATACTGATCCCAATAACCACCGCAACCACCAGGGTCTTCCACGTAACCTACATCAACTCCGTGGTGGTAGAGGCCTCGTCCGAGGAGGCCATCCCCCAGGTGACGGCACGGTGCAGACACCTGCTCCGGGCCCTACACTCCCTGGGCAAGAGGGGGGACGACTTCACCATAACCAGCATGGAGGAGATCATGAGGGAGAAGGAGAAGACCGCCACCATATTTGCCATACTCGTGGCCTCCGTGGCCTCGGTATCCCTCCTGGTGGGAATAGTGGGGGTGCTCGCCGTCATGCTCCTATCGGTAGGGGAGAGAACCAGGGAGATAGGAATACGACGGGCAGTGGGGGCGAGAAGAAGGGACATAACCCTCCAGTTCCTCCTGGAGACCGTGGTACTCTCCGCCATGGGAGGGGCAATTGGAGTTGCAATGGGAATGGTGCTGAGCCTGGTGGCCACCCTCATCGGAAGGTGGGAACTGGTGATCCCCGTAAAAGGGGCCATTCTCGGAATGCTCGCATCCCTCACCGCTGGGGTTGCAGCAGGCATCTACCCCGCCTATCGCGCAGCAAAGATACACCCAATAGAGGCCCTGAGAACCTGATTGCATGGTGCCCTTGCGTAAAGAATAATGAGTCCTATCTTTGGTCTTCAACGAACCACGGGGAAAGCGCAAAACCATTCTGGAGAGGGGGTGGTGAGAAAGATAGAGCGGCACCATAAGAATAGCTATCCACAGGTACCGGAAGAAAGACCAGGAGCAAGTTAAAAATACGGAGAGAGGTGACAGATGAAGAGAACGACAACATTGAGACTAAGGGTGATGGCCATCGCCCTATTTACGGCACTGACCACGGTTATCGCCCTTCCCACCCAGGGGATGGCAGGAAAGTACATGGACAGGATCCTGGCACGGGGCACCCTAACCGTGGGCACCACGGGACACTTCCCCCCCTTCAGCGTCAAGGACAAGATGGGCAACTACATAGGCTTCGACATGCAGATTGCAAAGTACATGGCCGAGGCCATGGGAGTTAAGCTGGAGGTGAAACGCTACGACATGAACGACCTACTGGATGCCGTGAAGAAGGGAAAGGTGGACGTGGCCCTGGCGGGAATCACCATGACTCTGGAGAGGAACCTGAAGGTGGTCTTCGTAGGCCCCTACACCGTCACCGGCCAGTCCATCCTCGCCAAGAAACCCATCGTAGAGAAGGTTAACCAGGACTCAAAGTACATGAACAGCCCCGACTTCAAGCTGGTGGTGGTGAAGGGCACCACAGGGGCCAAGGTGGCAAAGACCCTGCT
>CAZMTB010000120.1:0-9377 GCA_964569095.1 uncultured Aquificales bacterium | reverse complement strand
ACGACACCGGGTCTCCAGAGGTGCAGATAGCGATACTGACGGAGCGTATTCAAAACCTTACCCAGCACTTTGCTACCCACAAGCACGACTTCAACTCGAGGCGTGGCTTGCTGAAGATGATCGGCCGTCGCAGAAGGCTGTTGAACTACCTGAGGCGGAAGGACAGCGAGAGGTACTACAGGCTGATAGAGCAGCTGGGATTGAGAAAATAAGAGAAAGAAGGAAACGGCTGAATGAAAAGAGTTTCAACTGAGATAGGGGGAAGAACCCTTCTGTTGGAGACCGGCCGCCTTGCCAAGCAGTCTGACGGCGCGGTGTACGTGCAGTACGGCGAGACCGCGGTGCTGGTTGCGGCCAATGCTTCGAAGGAGGTTCGGGAGGGAATAGACTTCTTCCCGTTGGTGGTTGAGTACAGGGAACGGGCCTACGCTGCCGGAAAGATTCCTGGCGGCTTCTTCAAGAGGGAGGGGAGACCCACCGACCAGGAGATCCTCTCTGCGAGGTTGATCGACCGGCCCATCAGGCCCCTCTTTCCAAAGGGTTTCAAGAACGAGGTCCAGGTGATCGCCTTGGTGGTCTCCTCTGACGGCCAGGTCTTTGCAGACGTTCCTGCCCTTATTGGTGCCTCGGCGGCGCTCTGCCTCTCTTCCATACCCTTTGCTGGTCCGGTGGGGGCCGTGCGCATTGGAATGGTGAACGGCGAGTTCGTGGTGAACCCCACCCTGGAGGAGGTGGAAGAGGGGGTGCTCAACCTCGTGGTGGCGGGAACGGAGGACTCCATCGTGATGGTTGAGTCCCACGCCAGGGAGCTCTCGGAGGAGGATATGTTGAAGGCCCTGGCCCTTGCCCACGAGGAGATAAAGAAGGTGGTGGCCCTTCAGAAAGAGCTCATGGCCGATATGGCGAAGGAGAAGATGGAGTTTGAGCCCCACCATGTCTCCCAGGAGTTGAAGGATAAGGTGGTGGAGACCATGGGTTCCCGCATGAGGGAGGCCATGCTCACCGTTGAGAAGAAGGCAAGGGAGGAGGCCTTGGAGGCCCTTGCCCAGGAGCTCGTGGCGGACCTTCCCGAGGAGGAGGATCCCTCGCCGTTGCTGGAGGCCTTTCACGAGGTGGAGCGCGAGATGCTGCGCCAGATGATCCTGGAGGAGGGCAAGAGGGTTGACGGCAGGGGCCTGAAGGATATTCGCCCCATCACCTGCGAGGTGGGGGTGTTGCCCAGGGCACACGGCTCTGCCCTCTTCACCAGGGGTGAGACCCAGGCATTGGTGACCACCACCCTGGGAACCTCGGGGGAGGAGCAGATGCTGGACAACCTGGTGGGTGAAGACTCCAAGTCCTTCATGGTCCACTACAACTTCCCTCCCTTCTCGGTGGGAGAGGTGAGACCCATACGAGGGGTCTCCCGCAGGGAGGTTGGACACGGTAACCTGGCGGAGAAGGCGTTGTCGGCGGTGATTCCCGACAACTCCGAGGAGTTTCCCTACACCATCAGGGTGGTGTCGGACATACTTGAGTCCAATGGTTCCTCCTCCATGGCTACGGTATGCGGGGGAACCCTCTCGCTGATGGACGCCGGGGTGCCCATCTCGGCCCCGGTGGCCGGAATAGCCATGGGACTGGTCCTGGAGGGTGACCGGTACGCCGTGCTTTCGGACATATTGGGGATGGAGGACCACCTGGGAGACATGGACTTCAAGGTGGCAGGAACCGAAAAGGGCATAACCGCCCTTCAGATGGACATAAAGGTGGGGGGGATCACCCAGGAGATCATGAGGGAGGCCCTCATGCAGGCCCATGAGGGGCGCATGTTCATACTGGGCAAGATGAAGGAGGCCCTTGATCGTCCCCGTGAGGACATCTCTCCCTACGCCCCCCGCATCGTGACCATCCAGATAGACAAGGAGAAGATACGGGACGTAATAGGCCCAGGCGGAAAGACCATCAGGGGAATAACCGAGCAGACGGGCGCAAAGATAGAGATAGACGACGCGGGCAGGGTGGCCATTGCCGCCGTGGACATGGAGGCGGTGGAGAAGGCCAAGGCCATAATAGAGAACCTCGTGCGAGACTTTGAAGAGGGCGACGTGGTTACCGGGGTGGTGAACCGCATCGAGGACTACGGGGTGTTCGTGGAGCTCTCTCCAGGTAAAGACGGCCTGCTCCACATCTCGCAGGTCAGCGCAGACCGGGTGAGAGACATAAGGGAGCACTTTGGCCTTGGCGACCAGGTGACGGTGAAGATCATGGGGATAGACGAGATGGGAAGAATAAAGCTAACCCGGCGGGGTTTGACGCCCATCTTTCCCCAGGATGCCCCCGAGAAGGAGACCAGGCCCCCACGGAGCTCTGGTCCACGGGGCCACGGGCGTCGTGACGATAGGGGAGACCGTCGCCCCAGGAGGGACGACCGCAACCGACACGGCAGGTGACCTTTACACGGCAGGAGCAGGACCGCCGCCCTTGGTGGGGTGGCGGTTTTTTATTAGAGCAGCTCGGTCTTCTCTCCGAGCATCCTGATCCCCTCATTCGTACTGGCCCTTGATCGTGCTACAACCCCGTCAAAGCACCAGCATGGCGTCTCCGTAGGAGTACACCTTGAACCCTTCTGCTATTGCCCTCTCGTAGGCCTTCATTACCAGCTCCCTTCCTCCCAGGGCACACACCAGCATGAGCAGGGTTGACCTGGGAAGGTGAAAGTTGGTTACCAGGTGGTCTATCACCTTGAATCGGTATCCCGGGTAGATGAATAGGCTTGTCCACCGCGACCCTGGAACAACGGTGCCCCTCTCGTCTGAGGCGCTCTCCAGTGCCCGGGTAACCGTGGTGCCCACGGCTATCACGGGAATGCCACACTCCTTCGCCCGGTTCACCTTCTGGGCGGTCTCCGGGGGAATGGTGAAGAACTCCTCCTCCATCTGGTGCTCTTCCACCCGTTCTGCCTTAACCGGCTTGAAGGTGCCGGGACCTACGTTGAGGGTTATGTAGGCGGTCTCTATTCCCGCCTCCTGCAGAAGGCCGAGCATCTCCCGTGTGAAGTGTAGTCCCGCTGTGGGCGCTGCAACGGCGGTTCCCCTGCGGGCAAAGACGGTTTGGTACCTCTCGGCGTCCTCCTGGGAGGGTGGTCGCTGGATGTAGGGCGGAAGGGGTACCTGGCCAGCGGAGTAGAGGGCCTCTTCCAGGGATGTTCCCTGCGGCGGGGTGAACCTCACCAGCCTTCTTCCCGAGGGCAACACCTCCTCCACCACCGCCTCGATAGGGGCGTTTCTTCCCTCCCCCAGTAGTAGTCTTCTGCCCACCTGCCACGCCCTGCCGGGTTTCACCATGCACTCCCAGCGGTCTGCTTCCACCTTGTGCACCAGGAAGCACTCCACCCTTCCCCCGGTCTCCTTTCGCCCCAGTAGCCTTGCGGGGATCACCCTTGCGTCGTTCAGTACCATGAGGGCAGGGGAGGGAAGCAGGGTTGGAAGCTCGCGGAACCAGGTGGATAGCGTGGTTTGCTCCTCTCTTTTCACCACCATGAGCCGTGAGCTTCCCCGCTCTCTTGGTGGATGCTGGGCGATGAGATGCTTGGGCAGCCGGTAGTCGAATAGCCCTACGTCCATCAATCGTTGACGAGTTCCCTCAGGTAGGCCCGTATCTCCTCGGACATCTCTGGATGCTTCAGGGCTGCGTAGAGCTGGGACTTTATCCATCCCACCTTGGTGCCACAGTCCAGGTACCTTCCCTCGAAGACTACGCCGAAGACGCCCTTCTCCTCCATGGCCGCCACCAAGGCGTCGGTGAGCTGGATCTCACCCAGTGCTCCCTTCCCCGACTCCTCTATCTTCCGGAAGAGGTCGGGGGTTAAGATGTAGCGACCCACTATTGCTAGGTTGGAAGGGGCCTCTTCCAGGGGCGGTTTCTCCACCATGGTGGTCACCTTGAAGACGCCGGGTTCCACCTCTTCACCGGCGGCGATACCGTAGCGGGAGACTTGGTTGTCGGGAACCCTCATCAGGCCGATCACCGGGCGCTGGTATCTCTCCCACACCCGCATCATCTGTGCTAGCACCGGTACCTCGGCGTCAACCACGTCGTCTCCCAGTAACACCGCAAAGGGCTCGTCTCCCACCGCCTCTCTTGCGCAGAGCACCGCGTGACCCAGGCCCAGGGCCTCCTTCTGGCGAACGAAGACGCAGGTGGCCAGGGAGGATATCTTTTTCACCTCATCAAGCTCCTCGGTCTTGCCCTTCTGCTGCAGGAAGAGCTCGAGCTCGGGCGATGCGTCAAAGTGGTCTTCTATTGCCCTCTTACCCCGTCCCGTCACGAAGATCATGGTCTCTATCCCAGAGGCGGCGGCCTCCTCCACCGCGTACTGGATGACGGGCTTGTCCACCAGGGGAATCATCTCCTTGGGAGACGCCTTGGTGGCAGGCAGAAACCGGGTTCCCCAGCCGGCAACGGGGAACACAGCCTTCCTTATTCGTTTCATCTCTCTTCCTCCTCAGTTGAGTTGCACCACCCCGTTCTGCTTGATCTCTATCAGGAACGGTCGTCTCATGGGTTCCCCCGTGGCCGTGAATCCCACCATGCCGGTTATTCCCCTGAATCTCACCTGGCTCAGGGGTTGCTCCATTCCCCCGTTGTACCAGCTCACCAGGGCCAGGGCCGCGTCGTAGGCCTGGGCTGCCAAGGGAGAGGGGTAGCCCTTGTACTCTGCGAGGTACTTCATGATGAACTCTTGGACGGGAAGGTAGAGTGACGCCTTCGAGAAGGTGTTGCTGAAGAGCACCCTGGTCTTGTAGTCCTCCGAGGCGTAGAGGTGCTGGGTCATGGCCCACAGGGATACGCCCATCACCGTTACCCCCTCGAACTCGTGGTAGGCTATTTGGGGAATGATGAGCCTTGCCTCTTCCCAGGAGCAGGGCAGAAAGAGGAGCTGGGGCACCTTGTTGCTCTTCTCCATCTGGTCGAACACGTCGGTGAAGTCTATGGTGCCCTCCTGGTACGCCTTGAAGAGAACCGTGGTTCCTCCAAGCCTCTCCCAGTTGCTCTTGAACCCTTCTGCCATCACCCTTCCGAAGGGTATGTCGGGGTAGAGCACCCCGGCGGTGGTGAGACCCATCCTCCTCCCCGTCTCGGCCAGGAACCTTGCCTCCTGGCTTAGCACGTAGGAGGTGGAGAAGAGCATGGGACTAACACCCACCAGAAATGGCACCCTGACGAACGGCGTGATGAGGGGCACGGACCTCTCCTCAAGCAGGTGCACCGCCTTCTGTATCTCGAAGGTCTCCATTCCTCCCACTATGCCAACCAGGTCGTTGGTCTTCAGTATCTCCTCGATGCTGTCTGACTCTACTATCCTGAGACCGGTTCCCTCTACCGCAAGACGCGTCCCCCTTTCTACCTCTTGGCACAGGGTGGGATACGAGCTGTCTTTTGGCAGCCACAGTCCTATTGCCGCTCCCGTGGCCGGTTGGCTCTCCTGGTTCTCCTTGGTTTTTCGTTGTAGGTACTCGGGGGGAAGCGTCTCCTGGGAGGGAAGGCCCTGCTGGGTTGTGGTGTAGGCCCCTTCGGCCTGGGGCGTGGCGTTGTAGGGTTCTGTCCTCTGGATCGGGTTCGAGGGTGCCTGGGGCTCCTCTTCCCAGGTGGGCTGGGAGACGGGCTGGTAAGAGAGAATCTCTCGTAGCTTCCTGTAGCTCTCCAGCTGGAGGGAGGTGAGCTTCATGGTCTCTATCCGGTTCAGGTAGGCGTATGCCTGTGAATCGTCTCTCTTCTCGTGGGCCAACCAGGCCAGTTCGAGAAGGGAGGCGTCTGCCCACAGGGAGGCTGGATAACGCTTCACCACCTTCTTGAACCTCTCCTCGGCGAGGTGGGTGTATCCCTTCTTGGTGTATAGCCTGCCCATCTCGTACCATGCCCTTCCCTGTGCCGGGTCGTCGGGATGGGAAAGGGCAATGGAGTAGTAGATGGCCAGCGCCTTCTCGGTCTCTCCCTGATCTGCCAGGCGTTGTGCCTCGTTGAACTTGGCGTCGGTAGAGCTGTAGGTGGAGGTGGCCACGGGACGGGGAGGGGGCTTGGTTGCCTGCTGGGTTGGTGCGCATCCCGCAATCACCAACATCCCCAGCAGTATCAGCCAAATCCTCTTGGCAGCTTCAATACCTGGCGTATGACACGGTGTACCCAATGATCTTCTCCTGTCTCTGCAGGGTGAGTAGAGTTCTCTTCACCTCCTCCTCCTTCACCGGGCCGACGAAGACCCTGTAGAGGGGTATCTCCTTGGTTCTGTCCATGAGAAGGGTGCGGTACCCGTTCTCCTTCAGCCGCTTAAGCAGGTTGAGGGCCTTCCTTCTCTCTGCGAAGGAGCCGGCCAGTATGTAGATCCCGTTCTGCAGGATCCCTTTCTGGGCCTCCGAGATGAAGGTTGAGCGGTGCTCTTTCACGGCGGCACCCTTGCCCATGGTGAATCCTGCGGCAAATACCGCGGCGTATCCGCACGCCACCACCGCCAGAAGCACGCGCCATCCGGTTCTTCCCAGAATCAATGGAGACCTCCTCTTCTCTCCCTTCTGCATAAAACTCCCTACCATTCTCAACCAACTCGCTCAAGCAGGTGGAAAAGCGGGGTTTCATGGCCTATAACTTGTGACCATGGAGATAATCACTACGCACGAGATGGCAGACTTCGATGCCTTGGCATCCTCGGTTGCGGCCAAGAAGCTGTATCCAACGGCCCACCTGGTGCTGCCGGGCTCGCAGGAGAAGCAGGTTAGGGACTACCTGAAGGAGTCTCCCTTTGCCCTGGAGCTGATACCGGCAAACAAGGTGAAGCCCGAAGATGTGGGGCTCATGGTGGTGGTGGACACCAAGCTGAAGGAGCGCATCGGTCCTTTGGGAGAGGTGGTTGAGCTTGGCAAGGCCAAGATTCACGTGTACGACCACCACCCCTCGCATCCGAAGGATATCCAGGGGGATCTGGAGGTGGTGAGGGAGACGGGAGCGGCCACCACCATCTTGGTGAAGATACTGAGGGAGAGGGGAATAGAGATCTCTCCCGACGAGGCCACTCTATTCGCCCTGGGTATCTACGAGGACACCGGCTGTTTCACCTTCAACTCCACCACCCAGGAGGACCTGGAGGCGGTCTCTTATCTCCTCGCCTGTGGGGCAGACCTTAACACCGTCTCCGACTACGTGAAGCGGGATCTCACCGCGGAACAGGTGGAGATGTTGAACGATATGCTTAACAACGCCGAGGAACACAACTTCAACGGGGTGGAGGTGACCATCACCACCATCTCTCGGGAGAGGTACGTGGGAGACCTGGCGGTTCTGGCGCACAAGCTGAAGGATATGGAGAACCTGAACGTTCTCTTCGTCCTCGCCCGCATGGACGACCGCATCACCCTTATCGCCAGGAGTAGGATATCCATGGTGAACGTGGGGGAAATCGCCGAGGAGTTTGGCGGGGGCGGGCATCCTTCGGCCGCCTCGGCGGTAATCAAAGACCTGACCCTTGTTCAAGCGAAGGAGAAGTTGATAAGCATCCTGAGAGAGCATCTCGGCAAGGTTCACACCGCCGGTAGTGTCATGGTTGTGCCCGTCCTCTGGATAGCCCCTGAGGCTCCCATCAGGGAGGTGGAACAGATGATGGTGCGCTACAACATCAACGCCATGCCCGTTCTGGAGAGCGAGGACGGGAGGCTCCTGGGCGTGATAACCCGACAGACCGTGGAGAAGGCCCTTTACCACGGTCTCGGCGATGCCCCCGTTGAAGACTACATGTCCACCGATGTGGAGAGCGTTGATCCACACACCCCTCTCACCGAGGTTGAGAGGGTCATGATGGAGAAGAACCAGCGCATCGTTCCCGTGGTAGAGGACGACAGGGTGGTGGGAATAGTGAGCCGAGGAGACGTTCTAAGGGTTCTCTACAGGGAGCTCAGCTACTCTCCCCAGCCGCTCAAGGAGAACGTTTCCAACTTTCCTTTCGTGAAGAACGTGCGCTCCATAGTGAAAGACCGCTTGCCCCTTTATTGTAGAGATATTCTCAACAAGGCCGGAGAAGTGGCAGACGAGATGGGCGTGAACGTTTACGTGGTGGGGGGGTTCGTTAGAGACCTGCTACTAAGGGTGAAGAACCTCGACGTGGACCTTGTGGTGGAGGGAGGAGACGGCATCGCCTTTGCCCACCTCTTTGCCAACAGGTTGGGGGGCAGGGTGAATGCCCACAGAAAGTTTCAGACCGCAGTGGTGGTTTTGCCCGACGGCTTCAAGATCGACGTGGCCACCGCCAGAATGGAGTATTACGAAGAGCCTGCGGCACTGCCCGTGGTGAAGATGGGTTCCATCAAGCGAGATCTCTACCGCAGGGACTTTTCCATCAACGCCATGGCGATAAAGCTAAACGGAGACAACGCCTTTCACCTGATAGACTTCTTTGGAGGCCAGAAGGACCTGAAGGAGAAGAGGATAAGGGTTCTTCACAACCTCAGCTTCGTCGAGGATCCCACCAGGGCGTTCAGGGCCATCAGGTTTGAGCAGAGATACGGTTTCAGAATAGGTAAGCAGACCGAGAGGCTTATCAAGATAGCCATCAAGGAGAACTGCTTCGATGCCCTGTCGAAGCACAGGCTCTTCACGGAACTCAGGCTCATGCTCTCCGAGAGGGAGCCTTGGTCAATGGTTAGGCGTATGGACGAGCTTGGACTTTTGAGGTTTGTCCATCCAAAGCTGCGGGCTACCCCGGCCCTGGAAGAGCTTTTCGAAGAACTGGACGACGTGATAGCCTGGTACATGTTGCTCTTTCTCGAGGAGTCTGTGGAGCCGTGGATTCTCTACCTTACTGCCCTCTTCTCTGGGTTGAAGGCGGTTGAGCTTAAAGGTGCCCTCCAGGAACTGGGGTTGCCCAGGCACCAGCTCAGGCAGATCTTCAAGATACACGTTACTGCCCCCCGGTTGGTGAAGACCCTCAAGGAGGGTGACACCGGGGACAGGGTGTGGCTTCTCGAGACCCTTCAGGGCAAACCCATAGACCTGTTGCTCTACACCATGGCCCTTTCGAAGGACGAGGGGGTGAGAAAGGGCATATCGGAGTTTCTAACCCGGCTTCGCAAGGAGAAGCCCTCCCTTACGGGCAAGGACCTGATCGCCATGGGGCTCACACCTGGACCCCTCTTCAGGGAGGTCTTCAACGGTCTGGTGAAGGCCCGGATACTGGGTGAGGTGCGGGATCGCCAGGAGGAGAGGAGGTGGGTTGAGCGGTTCATAAGCGGCAGAGGTATTTAGTGTTGCTGCCGGCCATTTGTGCCCATTTTCACAAGCATAGATAATAAAAAGGATCCTGGCGATGACCTACTCTCCCACCACCTCGCGGTGGCAGTACCATCGGCGCT
>CAZMTB010000119.1:0-18088 GCA_964569095.1 uncultured Aquificales bacterium | reverse complement strand
TTTGAAGAGATTATCAAAGGTGAAAAGAGAACCTCGCCCCTTCTCACCCCCATGGAGGTACCCCTATCTCCCGAGGAGGTCGAGGCGGCAGAGGCGCACAGAGAACTGGTGGAAGATCTGGGGTTCAGTTTTGAGATCGGCAATGGTAGAGTGGTGTTGAAGGCGGTGCCCACCTGGGCAAGGGGACGATCAGAGGAGGCCTTCAGAAAGGCCCTCCAGCTGGAGGGAGGGAGAGAGAGGAGAGAGTTGTTGGCAAGATGGGCCTGCAGGGCAGCGGTGAAGGGAGGAGAGGCCACCAGCCTGATGGACGTGGAAGCCCTTGCCTCTTGGCTGACCTCGGGGAGAGAGGACCTCACCTGTCCCCACGGCAGGCCCATTGTGGTAAGACTCACAAAGGAGTTGTTGGATAGACTCTTCAAAAGGAGGATGTGAAGGTGAAGGATCAACTACTCAGCGACACGGCGGCCATGTACAGCGAGATATCGCTAATGCACGTGGTGTCTGCCTGCAAGCTCATAATGCGCGACGGCATACCGGACAACCTCGAGGAGATAGAGGGCCGCGTAGAGCTTCTCAACCGGCTGGGTGAGTTGCTGGACAGGGCAGTAGAGGCCTTTTACGTCACCACGGACATCGAGGATAGATTTGACGAGGACTTTCTGGACTGATCAACAAGAAGAAGGAGCCCTCCCATGCGAATGAGCAGGTACTACCTACCAACCCTAAGGGAGAAACCCTCTGAGGCGGAGATAGTGAGCCATCAATACATGCTGAGAGCCGGCATAATGAGGAGGCTGGCCGCCGGTCTCTACACCCTACTCCCCTTGGGAAACCGGGTCAGGCTGAAAGTGGAAAGAATAATCAGGGAAGAGATGAACCGCCAGGGGGCCCTGGAGGTCTTCATGCCCGTGGTTCAACCTGCAGAGCTTTGGCAAGAGACCGGGCGCTGGTCTCTCTTCGGGAAGGAGCTCCTGAGATTCAAGGATAGACACGATAGGGAGTTCTGCCTCGGTCCCACCCACGAAGAGGTGATCACCGACCTCGTGAGAAACGAGCTGCGCTCTTACAAACAGCTCCCCGTCAACCTCTACCAGATACAGACCAAGTTCAGAGACGAGGTTCGTCCAAGGTTTGGCGTAATGAGGGCAAGGGAGTTCATAATGAAAGACGCCTACAGTTTCGACGCCTCCTGGGAGAGCCTGGATGATAGCTACCAGAAGATGTACCAGGCTTACACCAACATCTTTACGCGCTGTGGGCTAACCTTCACTCCGGTGGAGGCAGACACCGGCAGCATAGGCGGAGACGTCTCCCACGAATTCATGGTGTGGGCAGATACCGGGGAAGACGCCATGGCCATATGCCACAACTGCAAGTACGCCGCCAACACCGAAAGGGCAGAGTTTAAAAGAGTATCCATTGCGCCCGTAGAGATCGGTTCATCCCCCGCTCCAGAGGAGATTCACACCCCCAAGGTGGGAAGCATAGAGGAGGTGAGCGCCTTCCTCGGAGTGACCCCCGAGAGGCTGATCAAAACACTTCTCTACCGGGTGGATGGAGATAGGTACGTGGCCTTTCTCGTGCCCGGTCACCGGGAACTCAACGAGATAAAGGCCATGAAGGCCGCCAAGGCCACCGAGATGGAGATGGCCTCTCCCTACGAGGTGGAGGAGATAACCGGTGCCCCGGTGGGATTCGCGGGACCCGTGGGACTCAAGAAACCGGTCACCCTTATTGCCGATCTCTCCCTTGAAGGTGCAAGAGAGATGGTGATCGGCGCAAATCGGGAAGACTATCACACGGTTCACGTGGAGGTGGGAAGAGACTTCTCGCCACACTCCTACGCCGACCTTCTACTGGTAGAGGAGGGAGACCTGTGCCCCCATTGTGGAGAACCGCTGAGAATAGCCCGAGGAATAGAGGTGGGACACATATTCAAGCTGGGCACCAAGTACAGCAAGGCCATGAACGCCACCTTCCTGGACAAGGAGGGAAAGGAGCGGTTCTTCATCATGGGTTGTTACGGCATAGGCGTCACCCGAACAATAGCGGCAGCCATAGAGCAGCACCACGACGAGAAAGGCATAATATGGCCAATATCGATAGCCCCCTTCGAGGTGTCCGTGGTGGCAACAAACGTGAGGAAGGAAACGATAAAGGAGGCAGGATACCGGATAGAACGGGAACTTGAGGCCCTTGGAGTGGATGTGATACTCGACGATCGTGACGAGAGGGCCGGGGTAAAGTTCAACGACGCCGACCTCACGGGTCCACCAATAAGGGTCACCCTGGGAGAGAGGGGAATAGCCAAGGGAGAAGCCGAGGTGAAGCTGAGAAGAGAGAAGTCGCCAACGGTGGTGAAACTGGAAGAGGTGGTACAAAAGGTGATGGACTTGAGGGAAGAGCTCTTCAAAGAGGTGGCCCTACCATGAAGAGGACGGCACTCCTCTGGTTGGCCGTAGTCATACTACTCGCGGGATGCGTGCCTCCCTCCCAGGTGGAGGGAACCTCCCCGCAGGCGAGCCGGGTGGTTCACCCCTCGGGAGGCCACGAGAACGGAGAACTGAGGGAAGAGGTGACCCTGCTCAAGGAGCAGATGACCGACACCCGCGTGCTTCTGGACGAGCTCAGAGGGCAGATGGAGCTCATGGAGAAGAAGCTGAAGCGGATGGAGGACGCCATAGCCATACTGGCCAACGAGAAGAGTTCGCCCAGCGCAGTGGCAGCGGTGAAGGGCAAGGCGTTGGAAGAGTCGGTGGAAGCGGATGAGAGCAATCCCCGCGAGCTCTACGATAAGGCCTACCGCGAGATGGTGGCCGGTCGCCTGGAGATAGCAAAGAGGATGTTCAACCAGTTTGTAGAAAAGTTCCCCAAGCATCCCCTTGCAGACAACGCCATCTGTTGGCGCGCATACATTCTCTACAACCAAAAGAGATACGACGAGGCCGAGCAAGAGGCAAAGAGGCTGCTTAAAGCCTATCCCGAGGGAAACAAGGTGCCAGACGCCATGTACATAATGGGAGAGGTGGAGTTGAAGAAAGGCAACGTGGCAAAGGCCAAGGGCATATTCACCAAGATAACGAACAAGTACACCTTCACCAACGCTGCCCTGAAGGCCAAGGAGAGGCTTGACGAGATGGAAGATGGAGGAGAGGGATGAGGCCATGCACCCACCCCGGTAAGACGGCACTACTGCTCTGTGCCGCAATTGCAGTGCTTTGGCTGGGCCTGTTTGGGCAAAGGACAGCCCTTGGGCAAGACGAGACGAGATACGCAGTGCAAAAGGGAGAGACCCTGGAGTCCATTGCCAAGAGAGAGTACGGGGACCCCTCCCTGTGGGTATTGCTGTGGGATACCAACGAGGGACTTCTGAGGGGGGTGGTTAGTAGCCCTTCCCAGGAGATCCCAGAGGGAACGGAGATCATCATTCCCCACCTGAAGACCGTCTCGGGGAAGCCGGCAAACAAGACAAAGGAAGAGGAGCAACTCACGGTTATTCACCGGGAGACAGGACAGGCAATAGCCTCACCCACCACCATACTCATGGGAGGATACATCACCCCCGTGAGGGAACAACCCGCCTACGGAATGGTGATGGGGGCCTTCAGCGGCAACAGTCTTTTCATGGGAACCGGGGAGAGGGTTCACATAAAGAGCTTTGGTCCCATGCTGAATCCCGGGGAACTCTACCTCTGCGTGAAGAACTGGGAACCCGTTTACCACCCCATAACCGGCGAGTTCATGGGATACCTTCGTAAGGTAACGGGAATAATAAAGGTGCTATGCTTCCAATACCCCAACGGCGAGGCGGTGATAGTGGACGCCTCTCGGACTCCGGTAACTGCCGGAGACAGAATATTCATGCTCAAGGGCATGCCCATGCCCATAGATAGGCCCTTTCATGCAACCATCAGCAAAGAGGGGTTCATCGTTGAACTCTACAATCCCAACAGGACCGAGTCGGAAGACTTCGAATACGTCTACGTGGACCTTGGCAAGAAAGACGGGCTTCTACCCGGAATGATTCTCTACGTTCTGAAGGAGAGGCCCACGGTGCACACGGTTGGAACCCTGATCGTTCTATCCACCCGCGAACATACGGCGACCACCATGCTGGTTAGGCTATCCGAGCCCATAATGAGGGGAATGAGGGTCACCACCAAGGAGTACTGTCCCCCGATCATTTACGGAAACAACACGGCGCTTCCCGAGTGCCCCAGACCAGAACCGCCCCAACCCCCACCCTTCAAACCCCACTACCCCGGAGAGGTGGTACCCGCCAAGAGCGTGAAGCAGAAAGGCAATCGCCAGACCCCCTGAGAAGGCTCAAAACTCCCCCGTGTGCCCAAACCCCCCGCCATCTCGCTGGGTAGAGGGCAAGTTGTCGGTCTCCACCACCACCACCTCGGTAAGGCGCGAGAATACAACCTGCGCGATTCGCATGCCATGCTCCACCCTGAAGGGTTCATCGCCGAGATTCACCAGTATAACCTTGATCTCCCCTCGGTAGTCGCTATCTATGGTGCCGGGGCTGTTCAAGACCGTGATCCCGTGCTTCAAGGCAAGCCCGCTCCTTGGTCTCACCTGCGCCTCTGTTCCCTCTGGGAGAACGAATGCCAGGCCGGTGGGTATCAAGGCCCTTTCGCCCGGGTTCACCACAACCGCCCCTTCCAGACATGCAAAGAGATCCCATCCTGCAGAGCCACGAGACATACGCCTAGGCAACAGGGCGTTGGGAGAGAGCCGCTTCACCCTCACCTGTTCCACGGCTCAACCCCCAGGGCATCTCGCAGAACCCCCCTGCAGACCGAAAGCACCGTCTCGGGCTCCTCGCAGAGAAAACACCTCAACTGGCGTCCCCCACAACCCACCAACTCTTCCACCCCGCAACCGACAAGCCCAAGAAACCCCGAGGCGAAGGCGGCAAGCAGAGGGTAGGTGGTATCGGCATCTCCCCTCTTCAAGGTCATCAAGGTGTGCCTGAAGATCTCTGGAACCGGATCCTCGCAAGGTACGGTTCTGGCAATCCACAGCCCCATCTCGAGCATCTCCTCTGGTCTCTTCCTTCTCAGTTCAGCAAAAGACTCGACCAGCTCCCACGAGTAGGCGGTGATTCCGCCGGCGTGAAAACCGAGCTCAAGCCACGACAGGGTCATGGGTTCCAGGGCCGCCTGCCTGAAGACGGCGAGTCGCTTCTGAGTTCCCCACCTCAGCTTAACCTCCAGAACCCCGTACCGGGGAGTGAGAACCAGCAAGAACGCCGGCCTCTCCTCCCAGTACTCACGAGTGAGCACCAGCGCGTATGTCCAAATCCTCTTTGCAAACACGGGTCTCATGGTAACCCACTTGGTAGGAGCGACTCAAGGCTCAATAAGGAACCTACAGCCCTTTCAAAACTTTTGGTCTATTTAAGTATCCAGCCCTTCCAGAGCCCCACCCTCAACGGCTAAATCCCTTCAAAGGCCTCCCATCCTCTCT
Source organism: uncultured Aquificales bacterium (assembly GCA_964569095.1). Classification (GTDB taxonomy): domain Bacteria; phylum Thermosulfidibacterota; class Thermosulfidibacteria; order Thermosulfidibacterales; family JALWSI01; genus JALWSI01. Next base: position 12,610 of record CAZMTB010000119.1, on the reverse strand, counting down.
CCCTTATCTCATTGCCGTGCTCGTCGAGGCTGGGAGGCAGGCCCTCTGCCAAGGGACGACAGAGGTTTGCCACAATGGGAAGGGCCAGCATGTGAAGCAGCCCATCACGGGGATGAACGGTCTCCTTCACCACCCTTCTCTCAACGGTGTGCCTATCCTTAAGCACCTGCGAGAGGTCGGGAATGTCGGAGATCATGGTCTCTGGTCTCCTGGCGGCAAGCTCCAGCCACTGCGCCTTGGTTCTGCCAAGAAAGATGTTTTTAAGCTCTTTCCTCAGCCCCTCTCCCCTCTCCAGGTACCTCCCCAACAGGTCATCCCTGCCAACCTCCTCGCAAAAGGCCCGCCAAAACTTCTCCTCGTACGCCGTGAAGGTCACAAAGCCGCCGTCCATGGTCTCGTAAATCCCGTAGCAGGGGTACCACCCAGAAAAGGGATAATCTCCCCCTCTCGCCACCCTGCCCGTGGTTGAGAGTATTGCGATGTTTATGGGCAACAACGACATGGCCGCCTCTGTCATCGAGACGTCAATGTAGGCGCCACCTCTACCGATCAATGCCCCCATGATCCCAACCACCGCCCACAGGGCAGAGGCAACGTCGGCGATGTGAACCGCGGGTACCACTGGAGTTCCGTCCTCGCTCCTTAGCTGATCCAAAACCCCAGACAAGGCGGTGTATGTCAGGTCGTGCCCCGGAAGGTCACGGTTGGGACCGGTTTGACCAAAACCGGTTATCGCACACCACACCACCTGGGGATTCAGCCTCTTCACCTGGGGATACCCGCAACCCAGCCTCTCTAACACCCCGGGCCTGAACCCCTCCAAGACCACGTGGGCATCCTTGGCCAAGGAGAAGAAGAGATCCCTGTCATCCTCCTTCTTCAAGTCGAGAAGTATGCTCCTCTTCCCCCTGTTAACCGCGTGGTAGAACGGGCTGGCCTCATCCAGCCTCGGGGGAAACTCCCTCATGTAGTCCCCGGAAGGCGGCTCCACTTTGATCACCTGGGCCCCAAGGTCTGCGAGTACCATGGAGGCGTAGGGACCAGGAAAAAGCCTGGTTAGATCGAGAACCCTTATCCCCTTTAGGGGAGTAAACCCACCAAAAGATACGCTTCCACCTTCATCCACCCTCATCCTTCAACCATCCTAATCGGCAATTATGGCGTCGTATCCCCTCTTTCTCAGCCATCTCTGCACCCTCTTGGCTTCACTCAGCGAGAAGTAGGGACCAACTTTAACCCGGTGGTACACCAGGCCGTTCACAACCGCCCTCTCTATTCGAACGGTACCGAAGCTCCGAGCCAGCTTGTTGGCAAGCTGTTTGGCCCTCCAGCTGGAGAGAAAGGACGAGGCCTGAACGTAGTATCCATTCTTGGGAGAGAGGTTCACCTCTCCGTAGTAGTCGGGAAGCTTCTCCAGCTCAACGGGAGCCGTTCCCGTCTTGATCATGTCCAGGGCCCGGGCCGCAGCGTAGGAGAGATCGATTATGCGGTTCTTCACGAAGGGACCCCTGTCGTTTATGCGAACCACCACCGATTTGTGGTTTCTCAGGTTTGTCACCCTAACCAGGGTACCAAAGGGTAGCCAGCGGTGTGCGGCGGTAAGGTCGTACATGTTGTAGGTCTCCCCGTTTGCAGTACGCCTCCCGTGAAACTTGCCCCCATACCACGAGGCTATCCCTCTCTCCTTCCAGCCCACGGGAGGACCCGTTCTCCCGTAGCGGGAGGTGTAGGTACCAGAGGCACAACCTGCGAGAGAGAGGATAAGAACGGCGGCCACCAGCCTCAGCACGAGCCTGTCACCCATCTATCCCCCTCTCTCCGCCGCGAGATTGCGGCAAAGGCGTTGTGGTTGTGAATGCTCTCCATGCTCTCCGCCTCAACCGAGAACCAGATTATCCTGGGATCGGCCTCTATCTTCATGGCAACGTCCCTAACCACGTCTTCCACGAAGGCGGGATGGGAGTAGGCGTACTCGGTGATGAACTTCTCGTCTTCCCGCTTCAGCAGGGAGTAGACCTGAGAGCTTCCCGAAGACTCGGCCACCTCTATCAGCTCCTCTATCCAGACGAGCCTATCGAACCTAACCAGGATGTCAATCAAACACCTCTGGTTATGGGCCCCCTCTTCGCTTATCTCCTTGGAGCAGGGGCAGAGGGTCATTACCGGCACCCTCACCCCCACCTGAAGGTCGAGCCCCCCGCCTTCCTCGAGGGAGGCGATGAGCCTGCACTGGTACCCCATAAGGCTCCTCTCGCCAGAAACGGGAGAGCTCTTCTCCAGAAAGTAGGGAAACTCTATCGTCAGGTGGGCGGAATGGGCAGGAAGCCTCTCTCTCATTTTGATCAGTATCTCCTCCACGCTGGCCACGTGGATACCCCACCTGTACTCGTTGAGAATCTCGATAAACCTGCTCATGTGGGTGCCCCGATACTCGTGGGGAAGGCCAATGGAGAGGGTTATCTCCGCCACGGTAGGCTGTTCCTTGTGGGCCTTGTCGAAGACGGTGATTGGATACCGCAGGTTTCTAACCCCCACCCTGTCTATGGAGATCCTCCTGTGATCCCTCTGGTTCTGAATGTCCTTCATCCTTCGCTCCAGATATCGTATCCCAAAAACCTGTTCATACCGTCCTGATGCGTTCCCTCCCAATAGACCCTACCACACAGGGGACACTCCCAAAAGAGAGACTTGTTCATCAGGACGTAGTCGGGAACCCTTCCTGCCAGGCCATCCTTCTCTACAGATACCAGTCTCCTGTTGCAATGGGCACACAAGGCGGGCCTGCAGCGAGACACCCCAAAGGCCTCCCTAAGCTCCCCTATCTGCTCCGCGAGCTTGGTGGATCTCACCAGAAAGGCCATTCCATCACTCAGAATGGGGGAAGCAGCCAGCTCTACGTCCCTGGTGAGCAAGACATGACCCCTATCTTCAAGGATGAGATAGATTAGGAAATCATCATTAGATTTGTGAAGATAGGCGGTATCGTATCCCAGTATCCTCAACCAGCGGGCCAGTCTTCCCAGCATCACGTCGGCAAGGAAACGAGGCCGCTTACCTACCACCTAAACCTGCTTCTTCCAGTAAAGGTACTCCACGAACAACTCGGCCCAGGTGTCAAACTCCTCGAGGGCCCCCATCTCTCCCCTGCGGTAAAGGGAGAAGAACCTGTCCGAGCTCATGGAGTACTTCTCTTCAAAGAGGTGGAGCTGAGCCGCCAAGGTGCGCAGGTGGGTCTCTGGCCTCTCGTTCTTGAGCATCAGGGGGGAGTTCTCTACGGAGATCCCATAGCCGTGGGCATCTCCCTTAGGCCAAAAGGTGTATCTCATCTCCCAGTCACGGTAGTACCTGGCCATGAAAGTCATTCCTCCTTCTGGCGTTGGACCCACTTATACACCTTGTCCTTAGGAATGGCAAAGAGGATACGCATAGCCTTGGCTGCATCCCTGGGGGTCAAGCCACCCTCCACAAGCCTCTCGAACATACCCTCCTCCTCTTTGGCATCCTCCCGAGGTCCGTCGCCACCACCCTCAACTATCAACACGATCTCCCCCTTGGGAGAAACCTCGGAGAAGTGCTCCACCTGATGCGACAGTCTACCCCTTACGAACTCCTCGTGGAGATTGGTGAGCTCCACGGCCACCACCGAAAACCGGTCACCCCACTCATCCAGCAACGCCTTCAGGGTCTGGAGCAGGCGGTTGGGCGACTCGTAGAAGACGCTCGTCTCCTGCCGCATTCTCGTCTCTCTCAGAAAGGCGGCCAGCTCTCCCCTCTTTCTGGGCGGAAATCCCCAGAACACGAATGGACCAGGTTCGAGCCCAGAGGCCATGAGGGCAGCAAGAAGGGCAGAAGGACCAGGAAGCGGCACCACCTTGTAACCGGCATCCCACACCTTGGAGATCAAGAGGGAACCAGGGTCAGAGAGCGTAGGCGTACCTGCATCCGTAACAAGAGCGGCACTGCCACCAGCCTCTAAAGTCTCTTTCACTAAGGAGATCCTCTCTCCCTCTCTGGAACCGTAGCAACTCACCACCCTGCAGGAGATACCCAAGTGGCTCAGTAGCTTTCTTGTTCTCCTGGTATCCTCGGCGAGTACGAGGTCAACCCTCTTCAAGACTTCGACAGCCCTGAGGGTTATGTCCCCGAGATTGCCAATAGGCGTTGCCACCACGTAGAGCTCCCCTGCCATGGGCAAGTCAGGGCTCCTCTGGTTCGTCTGGCCAAAGTGGATGGTTCTTCATGAACCTTCTCAGCCGCTCTTCTGGAAAGGCCTTCAGAAACTCCTCTTTTGTGAAGGAGAAGGGGTAGGATTCGCAGAAGAGCACGATCTTCTTGTAGGCCTCTATGTAGGGAGCCAGCTCCTCTTCCCTTAGCCCCCTCACCTTTCTACGATAAGCCCTCTTCACCTGCTCCAAGCTCTGGGCACCGCTTATGCCCAGCAGCTCGAGGGCATCCTGGAGCTCAGAAAATCTCAATACTCCCCGTTCTCTCTATCTCTACCCCCTTCTCCCTCATCAGGTGAAGGGCAGAGGTTTCGATCCCCTTCATCACCTCTTTCAATCCTCTACTTGAGGTAGCGCGGTAAGAGAGTCTCCTAACCTCCCACAACTCCCCAAACCACTCTGCCACTTTCTGGTCGGAACCGGCATCGAGAAGGTGAACCTTCACCTTGGAGTATCCCTCCCGCTCGCCAACTGCGTTGAGATGTGGCAAAAGGCTCTCTCCCAAAAGCCCATCGGCAGTGACCATGGTCTCAAATCCCCTAACAGAGGCGGTTGCCAAGTGAAGCGCCCAGTCCCTTTTACTCCCCTCTACCGCCTTGTTGTAAACGTACTTCTCCACCAGGGTGAAGCACGATGGAACCAACCTGATAGAGGGTACGCCGAGCTCCACCACGAATCGGGTAGAACGGTCTTTAAGGGGCTCAGGAAGGTTGTAGATCTCAGAGAGCACAAGGTCAGACACCGCGGACTCGTCCCTGACTTCCAGAAGGTACTCTCTGGCCTTCTCTCCCTCTTCAGACTCGCTCAAAGAGAGAATAATGGCCGTGGTCTCCAAATAGTACCTCATCACTCTGGCCTCTTATTGGAGAACCCGTAGCTGCCCAGAAGCTCTCCCATCTTGGCGTAACCGGAGGCGGGGGGAAAGTAGACCAAAGGATCGACCTTATCAGGGCTCAAAGAACCCTCTTCCACCACCTCAGCGTCTGCCCTCACGGCCAGCACCTCCCCTATGAATAGGGTATGCACACCCACCTCAAGGGTGTGAACCACCCTGCACTCCATGCCAACGGGGCATTGTGCAATCAGGGGCACACCTATGGTTTCTCCGGGAATGGGCGTGAAGCCACACTCCTTGAACTTGTCCACGTCCCTTCCAGACACTACGCCACAGTAGTCCACCTTTTGCGCCATGGAGGCAGTGGGGATGTTTATGGCAAACTCTCCCCTCTCCCTGATGAGCCTGTGAGAATGCCTCTGGGGGCGTACGCTTATGTGCACCAATCCGGGATCCGAACAGATTATGCCGGTCCACGCAATGGTGATGATGTTTGGAGGACCGCTCAGTCCTTGACAGGTCACCAGCACCACGGGAACGGGATAGAGGAGCTCAGAGGTGGTTCTAAGCCGCACTCTCTCCATGACAACTACCTCCTTCCGGGAGGCTCACGCCTCCGCTGAACCCTCTACCTTGCCCTTCTTGGCAGCCTTCTTCTTCTCCTTCTCCTGCTGCTTGGGAGAGAAGACCGCAACCATGAAACGCCCGTCCATCTCGGGTAGCTTCTCTATGGTGGCTATGTCGCTAAGATCCTCCACCAGCCTCTGGATCACCTCGTGCCCGGCCTCAACAAAGGCCATCTCCCTCCCCCGGAACCTTACGGTCACCTTGGCCTTGTTGCCCTCCTCCAGGAAGCGCCGCAGGTGCTTCAACTTAACGTTGTAGTCGTGCTGGTCTATCTTGGGGCGCATGCGGATCTCTTTCACCTGGATGATGTGCTGCTTCTTCTTGGCGGCCTGGGCCTTCTTCTGCTGCTGATACTTGAACTTACCGACGTCCATGATTCGACAGACAGGGGGAGACGCGTTGGGAGCCACCTCCACCAGATCCAGACCCCTCTCCCTCGCAGCCATCAAAGCCTCGTGAATGGGTAGTATGCCGAGCTGGTTGCCATCGGCATCAACCACCCTGACCTCTGGGGCGGTTATGTTCTCGTTGCACCGGATGTTAGAATCATCCTTGTTGGGCGGTACCGGAACTCCCATCATTCTCACGCTGTGTAATAACCCTCCTTAAAAGTTCACTTTTTGGACTCTATCTCCTGAACGATACGTTCAATCACCTCATCTACCGAAAAGACTCCCAGGTCACCCTCTTTGCGACTCCTAAGGCTTAAAGTACCGGCCTCAGCCTCCCTCTTGCCCACTATGCACATGTAGGGAACCTTCTCGACCTGGGCCTCCCTTATCTTCAGGTTTAGCTTCTCGTTTCTCAGGTCTGCCTCTGTTCGTATTCCTGCCTCTTTGAACCTCTGAAGCACATCCTTGGCGTAATCGGCCTGGGCATCGGTTATGGGCATGATCCTCGCCTGGACGGGGGCCAACCATGTGGGAAACGCCCCTGCGTAATGCTCGATCAACACCCCGAGAAACCTGTCTATGGAACCCAGAATCACCCTGTGTATCATTACCGGCCGCTTTCTCTCCCCGTCTGAGTCCACGTAGGTGACGTCGAAGCGCTCTGGAAGGGCAAAGTCACACTGCACTGTGCCGCATTGCCACTTCCTGCCAATGGCATCTGTCAGCTTCACGTCTATCTTGGGACCGTAGAAGGCCCCCTCCCCCTCGCATATGTCGTAGGATAGTCCCAGTCTCTCCAGGGCATCCTTTAAGGCATTGGTGGCCCTCTCCCATATCTCGTCGCTGCCAATAGACTTCTCGGGCCTGGTGCTGATCTCAACCTCGTAGGAGAAACCGAACACCCCCATAACCTCGTCTATGAACTCCATGACCCCAACTATCTCGTCCTGGAGCTGGTGGGGAGTGCAAAAGATATGGGCGTCGTCCTGGGTGAAGGCCCGTGCCCTCAGCAGGCCGTGAAGTACGCCGGACTTCTCGTGGCGGTGCACGGTGCCCAGCTCGAAGTAGCGTATGGGCAGATCCCTGTAACTACGGATCTTCGACTTGTAGATGAGAATGTGTGAGAGGCAGTTCATGGGCTTTATTCCGTAGGTCTCTTCATCCACCTCGGTGAAGTACATGAACTCCCTGTAGTGATCCATGTGCCCCGACCTCTCCCAGAGCTCTGCCTTGAGCAGCATGGGACCAATCACTATCTCGTAGCCCCTCTTCAGGTGCTCCCGTCTCTCGAAGTCCTCCAACAGGGTGCGAACCAGGGCACCTTTGGGATGGTAGATGACGAACCCCGGACCAACCTCGTCCCTTATGCTAAAGAGATCAAGCTCCCTGCCCAAACGCCGGTGGTCCCTTCTGCGGGCCTCTTCGAGAAAGTTCAGGTACTCTTTTAGCTGCTTCTGGGTGGGAAAGGATATGCCGTATATCCTTTGGAGCATAGGGTTTCTCTCGTCGCCCCTCCAGTAGGCACCGGCTACGCTGAGCAGCTTCACCGCCCCTATCTTTCCGGTACTGGTGATGTGGGGTCCCCTGCACAGGTCCACAAAGGGCCCCGTCTCGTAGAGAGAGATGGTCTCCTCTTCGGGAAGCTCCTCTATCAACTCAACCTTGTAGTGCTCCCCCATCTCCCTGAATCTGGCGATGGCCTCTTCCCTGGAGACCTCCTTCCTCACGAAGGGATGGTTCTCCTTGATGAGCTCCCTCATCCTCTCTTCTATCTTTTCTAGGTCCTCGGGGGTGAAGGGACGCTCGTAATCGAAGTCGTAGTAGAACCCCTTCTCTATAGCAGGTCCTATGGTCACCTGTACCCCGGGGAAGAGGTCTTGAACCGCCGCTGCCATGACGTGGGAAGTGCTGTGCCAATAGGTCTCCCTTCCCTCCTCGTCTTCAAAGGTGAGGGGAAGTATCTCGGCATCAGAGGTGAGAGGGGTGGATAGATCCACCGTCTTGCCGTTAACTTTGGCAACCAACGCCTTTTTGGCAACCTTGGGATGCACCGCCTTCAGGGCGTCAAGCACGGTGGTCCCCTCTTCTACGCTTCCCGTTCTATTTTCAGGCAGAACCTTCACACTTATAGCCACCAGAGACTCCTCCTTAAGGGTGAATAGAGAAAACTTTTTGCCGTAGAGAAAGGAGGATACACTTAAAAAGAGTACCCCCCGCTCAGGTTGGTGGGAACCAGGGCAATGGTAGGCACGGGCGGATTTGAACCGCCGACCCCTTGCGCGTCAAGCAAGTGCTCTCCCCCTGAGCTACGTGCCTTCACCTTCTCTACCATCGGGGGCAGAAGTTACGACATTCCCCCTTCCCCCGTCAAGCCTTGAAGGCGGGTTTTGAGAAAAATCTAACAATCCCCAAAAGGCACTCTCACTACCCTTTGGAGGCCTTCTCCTGCAGCCTCTTCTCGAACTTCTCCCTGTTGATCACGAACCTCTCGTGCACCCCCTTTGATATGAGATCCACCCCGTCGTGGGCCTCAACGGCAAAGGTCAGCTTCTTACCCTCCACCTTTAAGAGCTCCACCTTAACGGTAACCTCGAAACCAACGGGAGTGGCCGCCTGGTGGCTGATGTTGACGTGGGTACCCACGGTCTGCTCGTTCGGCCAATCAATGTAAGGATTTATGGCCTTTATGCAGGCCCACTCCATCAAGCCAACCAAGAAACCGGTGGCAAACACCTTGGGCATAACCAGAAACTCCTCCGCCTCTGGATAGAGGGCGGGCACGGTCTTCGACTCGGGAACCACGAACCGGTGCTCGTAGGTCAGACCCGGCTTCAAACTCTCCTTCATGGTCTCCTCCTTCTCATCTACCCCCTGGCCTTCCAAAGGGATCTCTTCCCAGATTGCCCTTGGCCTTCTTCTGCCTTATGCTCTCTTTAAACCTCTCTACGAACTCCTCCCTGAAGTCCTCTATGTCCAACGCCTCGTCGAACCTACCCAACAAATAGAGGGCCATTCCCTTGTACATCTTGGCACTCTTTGCGTGTTGGGAATCAGGATCGGAGTCTATCACCATGTCGAAGAAAGGAATAGCCTCTTGGTACTTCTCCAATCCCATCAGTGCAAAGCCCTTACCAAGAAGGGCAAAGGGGTAGTTCTCCTCTCTCTTCAAAAGGTCTTCGAAGGCCTCTATGGCCTCCTTGAACCTGCCAAGGTCGCTGAGACACGAGGCCCTGAGCTCCAGCACCTTCAGTGCGTCAGGATTCTCGTCCAGCTCCCTCTCGCAACAGAAGAGGCACTCTTCGAGGTAGCCCTTTCTCACGAGAAAGGCTGCCCCGTCTATCCAAGAGGTGCCAAGCCCCACTATCTTCTTAATGGCCCCAGCGTAGTTGCCGTCTAGCACCTTTTTGGTAGCCTCGGCCCCGATAACCGGCATTCCGTGACCGGGGAGAAGGTTCTCCAGGTTCATGTGCCTCAAGATCTTTATGCTGAATAGAAGGTAGTCCTGCCTACCTCCTCCTATCTCGTCTGGGGTAGATGCCGCAAAGGGCAGAACCGTGTCTCCCGTGAAGATGGTACGGGTATCCTCGTGGAGAAGGCAGATGCTGTCCAGGGTGTGACCCGGAGTGTGAACAACCCGCATTGGAATTCCACTGAGATCCAAGATGTCACCGTTCTTCACCTGGGTAACCTTGCACCCGAACTCCGTCACCACCTTAACCAGAGATTCCGGGGCACCGTCTCCCACAAACACCTCTATATTCTTGGTCTGCTGAACGCTGGGATACCTGAAGAGTTCGAGGAGTCCCATGACATGCTCGGGATGGCCATGGGTGAGAAACACCTTGCGAACATCCTCGGGTTTGTACCCGCGCTTAAAGAGCTGGATAAAGGCCGTGTAGTCGTTACCCGCCTCCACCAGTGATAGGTAGTCTCCAGTGATGGCGTACATGTTAGAAGAAATGTCAAATCCCTCCAGAAAGAGACACCGCTCGAAGAAAGCATCTTCCCCTTTACACCCCACCTCCTTCAGCGGGATCCACTCCTTGAGCCTCTCCTCGTCGGTGCGTATATGGTATCCACCCTCTTGCTCGTTTTTCACAGGTTCCTCGCTCATAGGTCCTCCTTGGATAGCGTTCTGACAGACCAATACTAAATGGTAAAGAAGCCATCAATCGACCCCTACCGTGTACAATAAAAAGGCGCCCCTCTTACGAGGGGCGCCTTGGAATACAAAGGGTTAGTCCACTGGCGGGATGAACTCGAGCTTGTATGGATGGACCTTGCCCATGGTCTCAATGGGCCACATCTTGAACGCCTTCTCCTCCCCGGGATAGACGTCCTTACCGGCCACCTTCTCCACGATCAGCTCGAGGTACTTCCACGCCGTGAGCTCGTACTTGACGATCACATCGGGCGGAACCAACACAGCGTATCCAGACTCTGCACTGGTCTTCCACTCGAAGGGCTCGTCTGTCTCTGCCAGCTTCTCACCCTCCCAGTCGTACACCGCGAGCAGCCTGCCGCTCACCGTGTCTCCTGGCTGGGGCTTGAACTCGTCAAAGGTCTCGTTGCTCAGATACCACCAGATCGCCCTGGCCCCAGTCTTCACGTAGCCCCTGACGAGCATAGGATCGAATCCGCAACACACTACTCTATATCTCTCAGGCATGTTTCTCCTCCTTTTGATGCATCTCATTCAGGATCTCAAGGAACTCCACCGCCTGTGTCTGGCAGAAGTCCATGAAGGAGTCCAAATCCTCTCTCTCCATGCCTCCAAGCTTGTAGATCTTGTAGACATAGGGATAGACCATCTCGTCTATCTCGGCCACGTACTCCTTCAGAAGGTAAGCACACCCAACGCCCTCCTCGTAGGCACGCTTGATGTAGCTCTCCTTCCAGGCCACCACCATACACTTGAGCGATTCCAGTTCCTTCCTGACGTCTTCGTCCATGGTCACCTATTTTATCTCTTCATAGGCGTAGCACTTCTTCACAATCCTGTGCTCGGGGACGCACCAGAAGAAGGGCCAATGGATCTTCTTGCACCAACCGATTATGTCTGCCGGAGGGAACTGAGAGTTCTTGATAACGGGCTTGAAGTACTTGCAGCCCCAGCAGATGTGATCGCTGTCCTTCTCGGGCTCGAGGATCATGAGCTTAAACTCGGCCGGCGTCATCTCCTCTTTGGGTTTATTCAAAAAGCTCCTGTCAATTCCCATGGATCGCCTCCTCCTTTACCAGTCTCTAACCAAGCCCCTCTTCTTCCTGTCGAGGAACTCCTCCCACAGCTCAGGGGACAACTCCTCGATCGGCCACTTGAATCCTGCGGAGCCCAGAGGACCGGTGGACTTGGGCTGGGGACGCTGTCCCCTAACAGGATATCCCCTCACGCTAAACTTCACTGGATCGGGTTGACCAAGGTAGATGTGCCTGGGCAGACAGAGGTAGGGTCTCGTTCTTCCCTCGGTCCCAGGCAGGTAGTTCTTGTAACCCTCCAGCGGCTTGTCGGCGTAGAGCGGAAGGATGTCGGGCTCGGTTCCAGGGGGCTGCTCCTCTGGACCCTTGTACATCCATCCCTCTATCATGTAGATGTAGTAGACTGTGCCACACTCGGCGCAGGCTATCTTTCCCTCCCAGTTCCAGAAGTTGAAGGGGTCCAGATAGTTAACGGTGTTGCACACCTTACCGTCTATCTCTTTTTTGCACCAAATTATATCACACATTAGCCTATCCCCCTTATATGATGGTCTTCTCGTACCACTCTTTGAGGGTGCTCATGGGATAGCCCAGAAGCTCGTGGTAGATCTTGACGTTGTCGGCACCCACCGGCCGGAGATCCCACAGCTTACGCCTGGGGGTCTTGGACATGAGCCCGCAGCTGTAGGTACTCTGCACCAGGAAGTCACCGTAGATGGGATCGGCCTGCCAGCGCAGGGTTCCCCTCTCGCGGTAGTGGTCCGACTCGTAAACCTCCTGGTCGTTGAGGACGGGCATGGCGAGCAGACCGGCCTCTTTCAGTATGCGCACCACCTCAGAGCGGCTCTTGTCGGCAGCCCACTTCTCCAGCTCGTGGTAGATCTCAACCTGGGCCTCGGCCTCCACCCTGTCTTTGTGGTTCATGTACTTATCGTAGAGGTCCATGCGGCTTATCACCTTGCACAGCTCCTTGAAGTCGGGATCGTTGAAGGCACTAACCATCACGTAGCGTGCCTCTTCCCTGAGCTGCGGGTTCCTGTCGTTGGGATAGTCGGACTTGCCACAGATGATGATGCCGTGGACGCAGAGCTGGGTGTCCCAGTTACCCCAACGCTGACGAACGATTCCGAAACGCCCGTAGAGCGGGGTGGTGTAGCCAAGACACCTGGTAGCGGCCTGCACCTGGGAGAACTCGATCATGGTACCGAGACCGGTCTTGCGCCTCCAGAGAAGGGCTGCCAGCATGGCCACGGTGATCTGGGTCCCGGAGTACCAGTCGATGTTCCAGTTGGAGCTCTTGGTGGCGTGGCCCCCGAAGTCATCGTGGAAACCGGTGA
>CAZMTB010000118.1:0-2462 GCA_964569095.1 uncultured Aquificales bacterium | reverse complement strand
ACCCACAACCCTGCCGATAAATCTGCCGTCGTAAGAGAGAAGAACCAGCTCTACCCCCGAGTATAGAAGGTGCTTAATGGCAGCGGTGGTTATCTCAACATTGCCTATCAGCACCATCTGGTTGAGCTTGAAGGTGAGTATAGAGCAAGGCTCTTGGTCTTTCACCTTCAAAGATAGGTGTCTGCCCTCCTTAGATATGCGACTCCCTTGGCTCGTTACGTAGATTACGCTCACTGCTACTCCCCCCCTTAACCACGTACCTCCCCAACCCGAAGGCGGTGTTCTTGCCCAGGTGGATGAGCTCTCCCACCTTCAAGATGGGATACACCTGCCTCAGATTTCCAGAGATGACCATGGTTCCCATTAAACCGCCCAACCTCATGGGGGCCCTCTGCCTCTTTGAGTACCTGCCGTAATCCCTCCACCTGAACTCAGAGCCCTCCACCCTCACCTCCTTGACCAGCTCGTTCACGTCCAGATCCTTAAGCAAGTCAATTGCCTCCCCAGAGTAGAGGTCAGAGAGAACCCTTAGGCGAGTCAAGATCCCCAGCACAATAGCAGACAGCACGGGCTTAGTGACAAGCTTGCCTCCGCTCTTCATGCGTAGGGGGGTCAAGGTTTGAAGAATAAGCCTCTTGTTGCTGGTTCTCCTTCTCAACACCTGCTCAACGAGAATACCGCCTTGCGCATCAATCTTGAGCTCAGAACCCTTTTGGTAAACCCTCTTCCATCCCCGGGGGGCCACAAGCTCGTCTATTCTAACCACCTCAAACCGCCCCCGATCCCTGCCAAGACCCAACCCACCAAGGTGCTCTATGGCCCCCAGGTAAGAGGGCAGATGGCTTCGGGCCCTGCCGAAAACGGTCATACCAAAGGTGTAGGTGCCACCCTTTCGAGCAATGCCACCTCCAAGCCGAAGGGGATAGACCAGAACGGGGTGAGGGGCCCGGTGGGTGCCCTTGAGGTAATCCGAGTCTCCCGAAAAGACCGACTCAAAAGAGAATGCGTAGGCACACTCCCCTCTCAAGGGACAGGAGTCACACTCTGCGCTACGAAGAACGCAAGAGATCTGCCTAAGGGCCAGCCCAAAGGCTCCGCGCAGCGTAGAGCCGGGGAAGTCGGGCAAAGAGACCCTCTTTTCTCCCCTTACCTTTATTCTGAAAACCGACACGCCAAAGTCACTCATTTCGAAGCTCACCTCTCAACCCTGCCAAAGACTCTCTTATGCTGCCGAAGCACTCCTCCAACCTACGCAGTAACTTCTGGGAATCCCTTGCATCCTCTCTGAAACCGCAGTGATTTATGTCGTTTCTAAACTCTCCCAGCCTGTGGTAGTCTCGAGCCAACCTTTTGAAAGAGTCCCCTCCCCGCTCTTGCCACCCCAACGCGTACTCCCTTCTGTCGGCCAGCTCACCCTCCCACTCCTCCGGAGGCCTCTTCTGTGCCGTCATAGAGAGAAGTTGCGATACAAACGCTCTATCTTGCCTACAGGTGAAGATTTCATCTAAGCCCATGAGGTTACCTACTTCGGTTATCACCGCCTCCTCCAGAATGGTGTACCCCTGCTGGACCATGCTGTGTTTTATGCACCATTCCACCGCCGCTTCGGCCTTATCCCAAAGTCCTCCCGCACCTTTGAAACCTTCGATCTTGTGCTCTATCTTTTTAATCAGCGGTACAAAGGCCGGAAAGAAAGCGGTGTCTATGCTGGGCAATTCCAGCTTTTCACCCCAGTTTAAGCCCAACAGTTTCTGTCCCCTGCAGGTGTAGATATTCATCGCCAAGCCTTCGAGGTTCTCAATAAACTTTCTCAGTTCCTTAGCCCTTTCGTCTCTGCCCCTGGTCTCCCTCAAGATTGGCTTCGTCTTTTCCATCACCAGTTCTTTCATCCTCTCCACCATACCGTAGCGCACGAAGTCGTCTACCGCATAAGACCACTCCAGTAACTTGGCGTAGCGGGTAAGATCAAAGACGGGAGCAATCCGCTCACTCTCAGGCATCTCCCTCACCTTAAAAACAGGCCCAAGCACCTCAAAGGCTCCATAGTAGATGGCAGATATTTTAACCTCTTTTAAGACCCCCGCGTAGTTCAAGGCAACGAGGTTGAGCATGGGCAGAGAGCGAAAGGAATGGGTTATGTCGAAAAACACCTCGTCCTTCTCGTTGAGTCGCTCCACGATGGCGAGAAAGTTCTCCATTATCTCTTCCTCAGAACCGCCCTCTTTGAAAGAGACGGTTTCCACGCTGGCAGAAATGCCCAGTCCCTCTATCCGCGAACCCAACCCCTTCTCGAAGTTGCCATCGTCCTCCCAGTTCTTGCGGCGAGCCTCGTCGGTGAGAAAGAAGACCAGACGATCCTCCGCTGTCCACTGATCCTGGGTTAAAGCGAGAAGTGCCTCTTGAATGAAGGGGGTCAAGGGAGATTTCTTGCCGTTAAACTGGTAACGAACATCAACATACGG
>CAZMTB010000117.1:0-3681 GCA_964569095.1 uncultured Aquificales bacterium | reverse complement strand
GGCAAACACCTCCTTCTTCAAAAACCAGGGGGCGGCCTTCTCAAACCGGTCTATCAGCCATAGGGCCCTTGACGGAGAAAGGCCACCTATGGGACTGGTTGCGGCACTTCTTAAAAGCCGGGTGTCCATCCTAATGGTATTATCCCTCATCTGAAATGATACCCAATGCAGCTACCGTGTGGCACCTTCATCTCTACTTTCCAACAACTCCTGTGTCTTTTGGGTTGTTTGGTAGAAATCACCTCCTTTCCTATTTTTTATGCTAAAAGTAACTTTTCAGCCAAGTCCCATTTCAAGAAATTTCTAGGAGATCTTCGAGATGAAAGAGGCAAAACTATGTAAAAGGCATAATAGAGTCTCACTTCCCGAACCGAAAGGTAAGAAAGGCAAGAATAGGCTACTAAGCACCGAGAAGGGAAACGAGGATCTGAAGGCCCAGATAGCCAACCTGAGCAAGAGGTACACGGAGATGATTGCCGCTCTGTAGGTGGTCTCTATTCACCTTTCCCTTCTCACCGCCTCCCACAGAACCTGAAGCTCTTTGCACCTGCAGACCTTGGCGGTTGCGAGGTAGGCCAGGGCACCCGTTGCAAGTCCTCCCAGCAGCCAGAGGCCCTGGCCCAACGAACGGTCCGGAAAGGCGAAGGCAGCGCGATAGGCCAGGCAGGCAGAGGTGAGAACCGCCGTTGATGTTCCTATGCCCTTTGCGGATGCGGCAACCTCCCTCCAGAGGGGGGCCATACCTCGCCTGTGGAGCTGCACCGTCAAACACCCCAGGTAGAAGGCCGACGAGACGGAGGTGGCCAGGGCGAGACCGGCGTGTTTCAGGGGTATCATGAAGAGCAGGTTGAGAACCACGTTCAAGAGCAGCGCCGACGATGAGAGAAGCACTATGGTCTTCATCTCCTTCCTTGCGTAGAAGACCGAGGCCACCACCTTGGAGGCGGCAGCGCTCCAAAGTCCTACCGAGTAACACACCAGTGCCATGGCCGTTGCCACGGAGCTCCTCT
Source organism: uncultured Aquificales bacterium (assembly GCA_964569095.1). GTDB lineage: Bacteria > Thermosulfidibacterota > Thermosulfidibacteria > Thermosulfidibacterales > JALWSI01 > JALWSI01. Next base: position 2,671 of record CAZMTB010000117.1, on the reverse strand, counting down.
CGGTGAAGGCGCCGCGCTGGAAGAGAACCTTCACCATGGGGGTTGCAAAGATGATGAGCCCCACCATGGCGGGCACCGTGATGAACCACACGAAGGAGAGACCAAAGGAGAGGGTGTCGCGCACCCCATCTCTCTCGCCCCTGGCAACCTGTCGCGAGAGGGTGGGCAGCACCGCGGTACCCAGGGCGATGCCAAAGACCCCCAGGGGGAACTGGAAGAGCCTGTTGGCGTAGTAGAGGTAAGAGACGCTTCCCTGTGGCAAGAACGATGCGATAACCGTGTCTATGAAGGTGTTTAGCTGGGTTATGGCCAGTCCCATGAGGGCAGGGAGCATGAGGGCGAGGGTCTCTTTCACCCCTGGGTGTAGCAGCCTGGTGGTAGGCCTGGGCAGATAGCCCTTTCTCTTCAGGGCCAAGGCGTGAAGCAGCAGCTGAAGCACCCCTCCACCAAACACCCCCCAAGCCAGGGCGTAAACGGGAAGGGCAAAGGCCCTTGCAAGGACCAGCAGGGAGAGAATCATGGCAACGTTGAGAAGCACGGGGCCAAAGGCGGGTATGGCAAAGTGATCCAGGGAGTTGAGGGTTCCCATTGCCAGCACCACAAGACCTATGAAGAAGATGTAGGGGAAGGTGACCCGGGTCAGGCCAACGGTGAGCTGAAACTTCTGGGGAATCCCTGAGAAGCCGGGGGCGATCAGCTTCACCAGAAGGGGAGTGAAGAGTTCACCTGCAAGGAGCACCCCGCACAGCACCACCAGGAGCAGGGAGAAGGCACTGTTCACCAGGTTCTTGACCTCGGCCTCGTCCCCCTCCACCAGATACCTGCTGAGTACTGGCACGAAGGAGGCGCTAAGGGCACCCTCTCCGAGGAGGCGCCTCAGCAGGTTCGGTATTCTGAAGGCCACGAAGAAGGCGTCTGCAGAGGTACCTGTGCCAAAGTAGAGGGCGATCAGAATGTCCCTGGCAAAGCCCAGGATCCTGCTCAAAAGGGTGAACCCGCCTATCACCGCGGTGGATCTGGCGAGGCTGCGGCGGGTCTCTCGTTCTTCTACTCCCATCTGCTCTCCCAGTGGTCAAAGAGCCATTCTCCAAAGAGAAAGGCGAAAAGTCCCAGCATCATCCCTGCCAGAACGTCTACTGCGTAGTGGTATCTATGATAGACGGTGGAGACGATCAAACTGAGCACCACGGGCAACAGCCACCAGAAGAGCCTTCTCTTGTGCCTGAAGGCTAGAAGAAGAGCGGCAAAGGAGACGGCTGTATGGCCACTGGGGAAGCAGTCTCTGTGGGTGGGTTCGAGCAGGTTGATGAGCCTCTTCAGGTAGGGAGTGAGGAGGAGACCGTTCAGCTCCTTGGAGTGGGGCATGGTGAACCGGGGACCCACCGCCGGCACGAGAAGGTACCCGAGGTAAGAGAGGTAGAAGGTGAGCAGAAGCACCAGCACCGCCCTTCTGAAAGACTCCCCCGGCGGCTCGTCGGCCCACCGGTAGAGAACGAGACCGAGAACCAGGGGAATGAAGTAGTAGGAGACGTAGGCCAGTTGAAGGTACTCGTCCAACCAAGGCCTGCTGAAACGCTCCATCCACTGGGTGGGATTGATCCCCCCAAAGAGCCAGCGGTCTATCGCCGCAAGCTGGAGGTCGTAGTCCCGGGGGTTTATTCCTGCAACAACGCCTCTCAGGTTGAAGAAGGCCACGGCAACTGCCCCAACGGGGTACCAGTCCCTGGCTATTCTCGTTGCACCTCTGCCCACGCGGCCGTGGACGTAAGGAATCGCCAGCGCCGCTACGGCAACCAGAAGGTCTATGGTAACCTTCACCTGCCAGCCGTCTATTCTCTCTCTCTTCACCGCTGTTAGCAGAGCCATGATGAGAGAGAAGGCCACGGTGACGAGATCTTCGGGCCTCACCGTTCTTCTCAAGGTTGCCTTCCTCTACGCAGAGGGGAGTGATTTCACTTCACCCTCAAGGGGTTTCCCGCCACCATGAGGTAAACCGAAGAGGCGTGGGTCGAGACGAGCCCGTTCACCTCTCCCAGAAGATCCCGATAGAGCCTCCCCAGGGGATAGGGGGGCACCAGGCCCATACCAACCTCAGAACTCACCAACACGGCGTTCACTTCCGTACCACCCACCACCTCCAACACCTCCTCCACCCTCTGGAGCACATCGCTCCTGCTCCAACCCCGTAGCACCATGTTTGACACCCACAGGGTGACGCAGTCTATCACCACCCAGTTGTATTTCCTCTGGCCCAGGGAGAAGGAGAGCTCCAGCGCCGGTAGCAGGGGAGACTCAAGGAGGTCCCAGTCTCCCTCTCTATCGGCCTGGTGTATCTCTATGCGTCGCCTCATCTCGTGGTCGTTGGGAGAGGCAGTGGCAACGAATAGCCTCGGCGGCACGGCAAGGGAGAGGGCAAAACGGCTCTTCCCCGAGCGCACCCCTCCAGTGACCAGCACTATCTGGGCCATGGCGCCTACGGTCTCTCGCCCCTTGGCCTGACGGCCAGCAAAAGGGCGCGGTTGAAGGGTTCAATCATTCTTTTCGGTCTTCACCTTCTTCTTGGCGATCTTGGTGCAACCGCAGGCCTTGCAGGTTATGGTGTGGTCGTAGGAGTTGGGGTTTCTCTGGGTGATCTCGAACTCCCCCTCCTTCAGGACAAAGGAGAAGAAGT
>CAZMTB010000116.1:0-8923 GCA_964569095.1 uncultured Aquificales bacterium | reverse complement strand
GAGTGTGAAAGAGACCTTCTTGGGGGTGGTCAGGATCACCCTGGTTAGATTGTCGCTGGACTCCAGTACCAAGGGGGAGGAGATTGTGCCACCCAGAGCCTCAAAAGAGGGGGGCGTGGATATGGCGGCTACAACCGCTGCCGCCAACAGGAGCTTTATTAGAACCCTGTGAGTCGGAGGTACCATCTAATCATCTCCCCGCCCCATAGATAGGCTGTGTAGGCTCCCATGACAAGGAAGGGACCAAAGGGTATCCGGTCTTTCCTTCCCTTAACCTTCAGGCTCAGCAGCACCACTCCCACCACCGAGCCGTAGCACACCCCCAGGAACATTGCCAACAGTCCTTTGGTCAGTCCCAGGTTTGCACCGAACATGGCCGCCAGCTTCACGTCTCCTCCTCCCATGCCGTGGGGTACGGCCAGGGCTATCGCAAGGAATATCCCCCCACAAACGAGGATTCCCAGCCCCATGTGTAAGGGGGGAACGAGGGAGGCTCCCAGTAGTGAAGCGGCTGCTCCCCAGGCAATTCCCCCCAAGGATACGCTGTCGGGTATTATCTGGAAGTCTATGTCTACGAAGAAGGCCACAACCAGGCTTAGCAAGAACCCCTCTGCCCACAGCATGTGGAGAATAGACCCGCCCCTCATCACCACCATCAGGGTGATGCAGGCAGATAGGGCCTCCACCAGGGGGTATCGGAGCGCTATAGGGGTTTGGCACCACGAACACCTTCCCTTCAGAATGAAGAAGGATAGAACGGGAATGTTCTGCCACCACTTTATGGGAGTGTGGCAATGGGGACACCGGGAGGGGGGATAGGCAATTGAGATCTCCCTTGGCAGCCTGTAGATACAGACGTTCAGAAAACTGCCCAAAACGGCTCCCACCACCACTGCCAAGATGTATAGCTCTATCTTTAAGGGTGTCACCTCCTTTTTGCCTGGTGAAGCGCCTTTGGGCCTAAATATCCCTTGAGGCTCTGGGGGGCAAGTTTGGCCGCTATTCCCTTGGGCGCTGCAGGGTGTATATATGGGTTCAAGGAAGAAGGGAGGAATGCGTCTATGTTCATGAAGCTTATCGAGAAGGTCATAGGAACAAGAAACGACAGAGAGATCAAGAAACTGTGGCCTCTTGTGAAGAAGGTGAAGGAGTTGGACCCCGAGATGAGCACCCTCTCCAACGATGAGCTGAAGAGGCGGGGTGAGGAGCTTAGAAGTCGCGTACTTGACGGTGAATCGGAGGACGACCTCCTCTTCGAGGCATTTGCCCTGGTCAAAGAGGTGGCCTGGCGAACCATTGGCTTGAAACCGTACGACGTCCAGGTGATGGGGGGCATAGTGCTGCACCAGGGCAAGATCGCAGAGATGAAGACGGGCGAGGGCAAGACCCTCGTGGCCTCCATGCCTATGTACCTCAATGCACTGAGCGGTAAGGGTGCCCACCTTGTCACGGTGAACGACTACCTCGCCAGAAGGGATGCCCTCTGGATGGGGCCCATATACCTCTTTCTGGGGCTCTCGGTGGGGGTGATACAGCACGATGCCTCCTTCCTGGTCCAGTGGGACAATCCCAAGAGGTTCGTTGCCAAGCTGGTGCCCTGCGAAAGGAGAGAGGCCTACGCTGCAGACATCACCTACGGCCAGAACAACGAGTTTGGGTTCGACTACCTGAGGGACAACATGGCGTGGGAGATAGAGGACTGCGTACAGAGGGAGCTTCACTACGCCATCGTTGACGAGGTGGATCCCATCCTCATAGACGAGGCCCGTACTCCCCTCATTATCTCCGGCCCCGCGGAGGAGGATCCCGGCCTCTACTACAAGGCGGACGCCGTGGTTGCCAAGCTGAAGAAGGACGTGGACTACGAGATAGACGAGGAGGCCCATAGCGCCATGCTAACCGAGGAGGGCATGGCAAAGGTGGAAGAGCTTCTGGGGGTGGAGAACCTCTACGATCCCTCGAACATCAGGATGCTCCACCACGTAGAGCAGGCGCTCAAGGCACATACCCTCTTCAAACGGGACGTGGACTACGTGATACAAGACGGCAAGGTGGTGATCGTGGACGAGTTTACGGGTCGCCTCATGCCGGGACGGCGGTGGAGCGACGGATTGCACCAGGCGATAGAGGCCAAGGAGAGGGTGAAGATAGAGAGCGAGAACCAGACCCTGGCCACCATCACCTTCCAGAACTACTTCAGGATGTACGACAAGCTTGCGGGGATGACGGGAACCGCTGCCACCGAGGCCGGGGAGTTCATGGAGATATACAACCTCGACGTCATCGAGATTCCCACCCACAAACCCATGATCCGAATAGACTATCCCGATGTGGTCTACCGTACCCAGAGAGAGAAGTTCAAGGCGGTGGTGGACGAGATAGTGGAACTCAACAAGAAGGGGCAACCCATACTGGTGGGTACCACCTCCATAGAGAACTCCGAGAAGCTCTCTGCCATGCTGAAGAAGAGAAGGGTGCGCCACCACGTTCTCAACGCCAAGCACCACGAGAGAGAGGCCGAGATCATAGCGCAGGCGGGCAGGGTAGGTGCGGTGACCATAGCCACCAACATGGCCGGTAGGGGAACCGACATTCTCCTGGGGGGCAACCCCGAGGCTCTGGCGAAGGCAAGCCTTCTCAAGAAGTACGCAAGCGAGGGCGAGATTCCCGAGGAGGAGTGGGAAGAGGCCCTGAGGAAGGCCAAGGAGATAACCGAGGCCGAACACCAGAAGGTGATAGAGCTCGGTGGTCTCCACATAATAGGCACCGAGCGCCACGAGGCGCGCAGGGTGGACAACCAGCTCAGGGGAAGGGCGGGTCGGCAGGGCGATCCCGGTTCGTCCAGGTTCTTCCTCTCTTTGGAGGACGACCTTCTCAGAATATTCGGCTCGGAGCGCATATCCAAGATAATGGAGAAGCTGGGCATGGAAGAGGGGGAGCCCATAGAGCATCCCATGATCTCCAAGGCTATCGAGAACGCCCAGCGCAAGGTGGAGGCCCACAACTTCGAGATAAGGAAACACCTGCTTGAGTACGACGACGTGCTCAACAAGCAGAGGGAGGCCATCTACAGCCAGCGCAGGGCCATACTGGAGGGAAAGGACCTGCGGGAGGATATCATGGATATGCTCTCCGAGGCGGTGGAGGAGATGGTGAACGCCAACATCCCGGAGAAGGGGGAGATAGAGGAGGAGAACTACGCCTCTCTTGCCAAGGAGGTTGAGAGGGTCTTCTCCGTCAAGCTGGACCCAGAAGCGCTCAAGAACTATCCCTCCCGTCCCCAGCTGAGAGAGCACATAGAGGGGCTTCTCAGGGCGGAGTACGAGAAGAAGGAAGAGGAGGGCACCCCCGAGGGCATGAGGGGTCTGGAGCGCATGGTCATGCTCTACACCCTGGACGGCATGTGGAGGGAACACCTGCTGGCGATGGACCATCTCAGGGAGGGAATAGGCCTCAGAGGATACGGGCAGAAGGATCCCTTGAGCGAGTACAAGAAGGAGAGCTACGAGCTCTTCGTTGACATGCTGAGCCGCTTGAGAGAGCAGGTGCTATCCACCCTATTCAAGGTCCAGATCGTTTCCGAGGAGGAGCAGCAGCAGAGAGCCATGTCCCGCAGGGAGAGGCGGAGGTACAAGGAGCACAGGGGAGACATGCCCACGGGGCAGACCTACAGGAGAGAGGGGAGAAAGATAGGGAGGAACGAGCCCTGCCCCTGCGGAAGCGGCAAGAAGTACAAGCACTGCTGCGGCAAGGTGGCGTAGGCTCTCACAGCCTCAGTCTCTTGCTGATCACCTCTTCCCAGGCCTTCCTCTTCTTTTGCTGGTAGGCCATCTCCATCTTCTTGGCGTGAAGCACCTGCAGGTAGTGCAAGAGGGCGATCAAGAACATACCCCCGGCCAGGTTGCCTAAGGAGGCGGGGATGAAGAGCCTGGTGAGCCAGCCCTCCAGGGTTATGTGGGCCCCGTAGATCGCCCCCAGGAGCACCTCGGAGGTGGAGACCACCACGTGGGTGAAGGATCCTATTGCCATAACGAATATGCAGCTCCATATGGCCATCAGCTTTGCCACGTCGCTCTTTGTGGCCAGCACGAGCCAGGTCATTGTGGTGATTATTGCACCTGCGAACACGGCGCTCATGAAGGTCTCGTGCCATGAGCGTGACATCTTGAAGCTGGCGAGTTCCACTAAGTGGTGGGCGGGCAGGATACCCAGGGAGTTCTTGCCTCCGAGGTAGACCAGGAGTGCGAATAGAATGGCCCCCGCCAGGTTGCCCACCAGGGTTAGGCTCCACAGCTTCAATAGTGATCCCAGTGGGGCCTCCCTGTCGAGCACCGGCACCACGGGGATCAGGAAGTTCTCGGTGAAGAGCTCGCTCTGGGATAGCTTGAGCAGGAAGAACCCTATGGGGAAGAATATTGCGCCAACCAGGGATGCCAGGTGTCCCCCTACGTAGGGTTGGACTGCTCCCGCCGCCGCCGACATGGCAACGGCCCCGAAGGTCACGTGTATGGCGCCAATCACCCCAGACATGGCCATCTCCAGCCAGGGGCGGCTCAGCGTCTTCTTTCCCCTCTCCAGTGCCACGGAGAAGACCGACAGTGCGTCCTCCCCGGCGTGGGTATCCTTTCTGATGCGGTAGATGGCCTCCAGGAACATGCTGGCGTGGTTCAGCTCGTCCTCCATGAGGTGCAACAGAACCTGTGAGATCTCTGGGTCTGAACACCTCCTCGCGTCCCGGCGGTAGGCGTTGGCGGCGGTCTCCTCCAGCACCATGTTGAGGCGCAAGAGGTCTTCCTCGCTCTTCAGCCCCTCCATCAACTCCGAGATGTCCTTCTCGCTTGGCGAGATCCCCGGGGGAGGGGTTTTGCCCATCAGGCGTATGCAAGAGGCGAGCTCCTCGGCGTGGTGGGCCTCCGTGCTGGCCACGAATCTAAGCAGAAAGGCCACCTCTGGGTCGTCCACGGTGTTTGACTGCTGCCAGTAGAGGCGTATGGCCGTCCGCTCGGCCAGTAGGTTCTCCTTGAGCCTCTCGAAGAGCTCTTCTTGGGTGTACTTCATGCTGGCTTGCCTATGCCTTTCCCAGCACTTCCTCCATCACCCTCTCGTGGAGCTCGTAGTCTTCTTGGGCGAAGAGGACGAACCTGACCAACCTTACGCTCTGTAAGCGGGGGGCCTCTTCCTTGATGGTCTCAAAGGCGACGCGGGCTGCCTCCTCCATGGGATACCCAAAGATGCCCGTGGATATTGCGGGGAAGGCCACGCTTTTTACCCCCTTCTCCTCGGCCCTTCTCAGGCAGTTCCTGTAGGTCTCAGCCAGCTTCGAGGCGGGGTCCTCCTCGGCCGCGTAGACAGGTCCAAGGGCGTGGATCACGTAGGCGTTGGGAAGCATGTGTCCCGAGGTGATCACTGCCTCGCCGGTCTTGATGGGAGCAAGGGGTTTGCACTCCTGGTACAGACCGGGACCCGCTGCCTTGTGGATCGCGCCTGCCACTCCCCCTCCGGGACGGAGCATAGCGTTTGCCGCGTTGACTATCGCCTCTATGTCGTGTTGCTCAACGATGTTCCCCTTTACGCACTCCACCTCCAAGGGGCCTATTCTCATGGCAGCCTCCTCTTCTCAGATGGCCTCTTCGCCTTTCTCTCCGGTTCTTATTCGTATGGATTCCTTCACGTCGTAGACGAAGATCTTTCCGTCTCCTATCTTTCCCGTGCGCGCGGCCGAGACTATTCCCTCAACCACCTCGTCCAACAGGTCGTCTGGAACCACTATCTCTATCTTCACCTTTGGAAGAAAGTCCACCACGTACTCTGCACCGCGGTAGAACTCGGTATGCCCCTTCTGCCTGCCGAATCCCTTCACCTCGGTGACGGTCATGCCCTGTACCCCCTTCTCCCTCAGGGTTGCCTTCACCTCGTCCAACTTGAAGGGTTTGATGATAGCCTCGATCTTCTTCATGGCGAACTCTCTCCTTTTACCTGAAGTATGGTCATATTCGTGAAGATATGACCCATTGCATCCGTGTCAATAACTCACCCTCGAGCGTACGTCCTCGTCCCAGGGGCTTCTCTCTCCCCTAGCCAGCCTGTAGCGGGCCACGAACGCCACCATGGCCCCGTTGTCGCCGCAGAGGCTCAGGGGAGGAACCGTCACCTCCAGTCCCATCTCCTGGGCTGCATCGCCGAACCTCTCTCTCAACCTGCTGTTTGCTGCAACCCCTCCTGCCACCACTATTCTGGGTATGGAGAGCTCTCTGGCGGCCCTGAGTGCCTTGGCCACCAGCACGTCCACCACCGCCTCCTGGAAAGAGGCTGCCAGGTGTTTCACCTCTGGATCTCCAGGCCTTATCCCCATCTTTTCCACGGCGTGGACCACGGCGGTTTTCAGGCCGCTGAAGCTGAAGTCCCAGGAGTCCCTCATGTAGGGCCGTGGAAGCTCTATTAGGGAAGGGTCTCCTTCTCTTGCCGCCTTGTCTATCACCGGTCCCCCGGGATAACCGAGGCCCAGCAGGGATGCCACCTTGTCGAAGGCCTCTCCCGCCGCGTCGTCCCTGGTCTCTCCCAGAAGCCGAAGGTGGCCGTATCCCTTCACCACGAAGAGTGAGGTGTGGCCCCCTGAGACCACCATTGCAACGAAGGGGAACTCTACCTCTCTCTCTAAGAAGGTGGCGAATATGTGGGCCTCAAGGTGGTCTACCCCTATCCATGGGATTCCCCTGCTCAGAGCCAGGGCCTTTGCAAAGGAGAGCCCCACCACGAGTGAGGGAACCAGCCCGGGGCGGGTGGTCACCCCTATTCCCGTGATCTGCTCCAGTTCCACCCCTGCCTCTTCCAGGACCTGGCGGGTTATGGGAAGTATCAGTTCCAGGTGCCGGCGTGCCGCTATCTCGGGCACGATGCCGCCAAATGGGGCGTGAAGGGCGTTCTGTGAGGATACCACCGACGAGAGAACCCTGCGCTCCCCTTCTAACAGTGCCACAGAGGTGTCGTCGCAGGAGGTCTCTATGCCCAGTACCAGGGAGTGGCTCACGGTGACACCTTGTACTTCACGTCCTTTGGGTCAACCCGCCAGTGTATGAAGTTGTACCAGATGCCCGCCTTCTCCATGTGAACGTTCTTGAACCGGCGGTGGAGGACCGAGAGGCTGTCTGGAACGTAGAGAAAGGTGTAGGGCTCGTCCTCCCAGATGATCCTCTGGAAACGGTGGTAAAGCTCTGCCCGTTTCTTGACGTCGAAGATTCTCCTCGCCTCCTCCATGAGGCGGTCTGCCTCGGGATTCTTGTAGCCCACGAAGTTGAACTCTCCGGGCTTTGTCTTGGACGAGTGCCAGATGTCGTAAGGATCAGGTTCGAATCCCAGGGACCAACCGAGGATGATGGCCTGGAAATTCCTCTCCATTATTGCGTGTAGCATTGCCTGCCATTCCAAGACCCTTATCTTCACCCTTATTCCCACCCTTCTAAGGTTCTCCTGGATGATCTCCGCGGCGGCCTCCCTTTGGTTGTTGCCCTGGTTGGTTATGATAGTGAACTCGAAGGGTTTTCCGTTCTTCTCCAGTATTCCGTCGCCGTTCGTGTCTCTCCAGCCCTCCTCTGCCAGGAACCTTTTCGCCTTCTGGGGATCGTATGGATAGGGAGGAATGGAGGGATCCCTGGCCCATGATGAGGGTGGGAAGGGTCCCGTTGATGGTTGCCCAAGGCCCAGCAGCACTATTCTTACTATGGCCTCCCTGTCGATTGCCATGGTTAGTGCCTGGCGCACCTTGCGGCTCTGGAACATGGGTAGAGACAGGTTGTATCCCAAGTAGGTGTAGCCAAAGGAGGGATGGCGAAACTTACGGAAGTTTCTCTTGATGGCCGGCGTGTTTGTCTGCCTGGCGTACTGGAAGGGCGTGAGCCCCATGGTGTCTATCCCCCCAGACTGTAGCTCGAGGAACATGGTGGTGGGATCGGGTATTATCCGGTAGATGATGCGGCATATCCCTGGTTCTCCCTCAAAGTAGTTGGGATTTGCCCCCAGCACCAGTTTCTGTCCCGTTACCCAGGAGAGGAGCCTGTACGGTCCCGTGCCCACTGGATGCCTGTTGAACTTGGTGGTGTTCAGGTCCACCCCTTCCAGTAGGTGCTTTGGGATTATTCCCATGGTCCAGCTGGAGAGGGCAGGGGCAAAGGGCTTCTCGTAGTGCACGATGAAGGTGTAGTTGTCTGGGGCCTCAGCGCTCTTCACCATAAGGTAGTCTCCGCTGTAGGGGGTGGCTACCGACGGGTCCCTCAGTTTCTTCAGGGTGAACATCACGTCTGCCGAGGTGAAGGGGGCGCCGTCTTGCCACTTCACGCCCCTCCTCAGGTGAAAGGTGATGGTGAGCCCGTCTTTGGATACCTCCCAGCTCTCGGCAAGGTCCCCCGTTAGCCTCGTGTCCTTATCGTACTTGAGGAGACCGTTGAAGATGAATCCCGAGATGGTTCCCGAGGCAGAGTCGGAGGCCAGCATGGGTATCAGTCTCTTGGGCTCTCCTATGGAGCCCATCACTATGGCGTCTCTGCAGGAAGGGGCGGTCCCTGAATACGCAACCGCGGGCAGTAGGAGGAGAGGGACGAGAAGTGCCAGGCGGATCCGCATTCTCTTGGGTTTTTAGGCTATTTCAGGCGTCGCTTTTGGGAGGAACTATGTCTGCCGACACCTCGGCAAACTCCACCACCTCCTCAACCTCTTCCTGCGCCCCGTTCTCCGTCGCCTCCCTCCAGGTGAACTTGTCGTTCACGAACTCGTCCAGGGCGATGATCACGGGCTTCCTGTGCTTGCTCTTGATTAGCACCGGTTTTCCCGCCTGGATCATCTTGGCTCTCTTCATGATGATAACCGCCAACCTGTACCTGCTGTCTATCTTGTCCAGGGCGGCTCCCATTAGCTCAAAGTGTCTATGGCT
>CAZMTB010000115.1:0-3831 GCA_964569095.1 uncultured Aquificales bacterium | reverse complement strand
AGGGGGGTGTCGCCGATCTTCTTGTCTATGAGGGAGTACTTGATTTCGGGCATCTTGATGGTGCGTTCACCGTAGTTGTTCTCTAAGTCCTCTTTGTACCTGAACTCCCCCGAGAGGTAGTTGTTGCCCCAGCTCTTGCTAAGCATGACGAAGGAGTCGGAGAACTGTTGGCTTCTCCTCTCGAAGTTGTCCTGGTCTTCCTTCTTGTACTCGTTGTCGCTCTGGACGTCTGCACTTGCCAGGAGTCTCCATCCGAAGGGCAGTCTCTGGTCGTGGTTGTACCAGAGGCTCCACTGGGTTCTCTCGCTCTCCTTTCGGATGTAGTCGTAGGACATGAAACCCTTCCCCGTCTCCAGGTTGTACCGGTACTCCACCTTGCCTCTCAGGGTTCCCCGGGAGTAGGGGATGAGGGTGAAGGTGGCATCCTGGTAGTCCGATATTGCCCAGTAGAAGGGTATCTTTACGAAGGCCCCCTTGGTCTTGCTGTAACCCACGCGGGGTATGAGGAAACCGGTCTTTCTCTCGTTCTGAAGCGGTATCTTGAGGTAGGGTGCGTAGATGACCGGTATCCTCTTTATCCACCCCGTGACGTTGTGAATGGTTGCAGAGTGGCCCAGCTCCACTTCCATGTGGGTACTCTTGAAGCTCCAGTCGGGGGACTTCTCGGGTTTCTTGGCGCAGGATTCGCAGGTGGTGAAACTGCCGTGTTCTATCACGTACTTTTTGGGCCCTACCTTCTTTATCTCTTTGCCTTTAAGGTAGTAGAAGGGCGAAAAGAACCCCCTGGCCCTCATTGCCACTCCCTTCTTGGTGTCCAGGTTGAACTCAAGCTTGTCGCAGGCGAGGCTGCCCTTGTTCTCTTTCAGAACCACGTTGCCCGTGGCCACCAGGTCTTTGGTGTCGGTGTGCAGTTTCACCTCGTCGGCCTGTAGAATCACGTCTTGGTAGTGGATCTCTACGTCGCCCTTGGCTATCACCAGTTTCTGGTCCTCAAAACGGGCCAGGCTACGGGCAGAGATGGCCACCTTTCCCGAGGCGGCCCTTGACATCCCGGGAATAGACAGCACTGCCAGCAGCGCGAGAAGAAGTGCGATACCCTGTGCCCTGTTTCCCCTTACCTCAACCACCACCTTTTCGTGGAGTCTCTAACCGTACCGCTTTCTAACACCCCTATTAGAACATAAAGTGAAGCATTGCGCAAGTTAAGAGTCCCGCCAACAGGTCGTCGGCCATTACGCCCCATCCCCCCGGCAGCTCTTCCACCCATTTAAAGGGCTTCCAGATGTCCCAGAACCTGAAGAGTAGGAACCCCAGGACAACGCTCCAGAAGGAGGGGGAGATACCTACCATTGCTACCAGTATGCCTACCACCTCGTCTATCACTATTGCGGGACTGTCCTCCTCTCCCCAGAACTCTTCTCCTTTATCGGCGGCCTTGGCCCCAAGCCACAGGAGTATCAGGGTGAAGACCAGGTACCAGAAGAGGGGAAGCCCCTTGAAGGCCAGCAGGTAGAGAAGGACGCCTACCAGCGTTCCCATGGTTCCCGGGGCCCATGGAGAAAGACCAGACCCCAACCCCGTCAAGAAAAGAAACTGCGCTTTAGTCATTGCAGAAGTGCCTTCATCTCTCTTACCGCCTTCTCCAGTCCCACCAGGACTGCCCTGGAGATGATGCTGTGGCCTATGTTCAGCTCAACCACACCGGGAATTTCGGCTATGGGTCTCACGTTGTGGTAGTTGAGCCCGTGACCGGCGTTCACCCTCAGTCCTATGTTCTGGGCGAGCCGGGCCGCCTCGACTATGCGTTGAAGCTCTTCCTTCTGGGCCTCCTCGGTCTGGGCGTCGGCGTAAACCCCCGTGTGGATCTCGATGAAGTCTGCCTTTATCTCCTTTGCCGCCTTTATCTGGGACGAGTCGGCGTCGATGAAGATGCTCACCACTATTCCTGCCTCCTGGAGCTCGGTTATCACCCCTGCGAGGTGCTCCTTGTGTGAGAGCACGTCGAGCCCCCCCTGGGTGGTCAACTCGTCGGGCTCTTCTGGAACGAGGGTGCAGGAGTATGGCTTGAGCTGCTTGGCTATCTTCACCATCTCATCGGTGGCAGCCATCTCGAGGTTCAGCTTCGTGGCTATAACCTCCTTCAGAAGGAATAGGTCTCTCTCTTTTATGTGTCTCCTGTCACCACGGAGGTGGACGGTGATTCCGTCGGCCCCTCCAAGCTCGGCCAGCACGGCTGCCGCTATGGGTTCGGGCTCTCTGCCTCCCCTGGCCTCTCTAACCGTTGCTACGTGGTCTATGTTCACTCCCAAAAGAACCGCCATGCCTTCCCTCCTTCTTCTCATCTCAGCGAGGAGGATATCACCTCCTCCATCCTCGCCATTAGGCTTCCCACGGTATCTTCGCAGGGACCTTCTATCATTATTCGTATCTTGGGTTCGGTGCCCGAGTACCTCAATACAACCCTCCCCTCGTCTCCCAGGGCTTTCTCTATCTCCCGCAGGGTTGTTTGTATCGGCTCTATCTCTTCCAAGGGGGGCTTGCTCTCTACGGGGAGGCTCTTCTCAATCTGTGGCAGCTTCTGGAGCACCTCGGCCAGTTCCGAGAGGGATCTCTCTTGCGAGACCATGATGGAGAGTACCTGTAGGGCAGTGACTATCCCGTCTCCCGTGGAGGAGTGGGTCGAGAATATGATGTGTCCAGAGGGCTCGCCACCCAGCACGTATCCTCCCTGTTGCATGGCGTCGAAGACCAGCCGGTCTCCCACTCCCGTGCGAAGGAGGGTACCCCCGTGCCTCTTCAGGGATAGTTCCAGTCCCTTGTTGCTCATTATGGTGCCCACCACGGTGTTGTGATGAAGGGCCCTCTCCTTCAGCAGGGCAGTACCGCAGATGGCGAGTGCGTAGTCTCCGTCGAGCACCCTGCCCTTCTCGTCCACCATGATCACCCTGTCCCCGTCTCCGTCGAAGGCGAAGCCGGCGTCTGCCCGGTGTCTCTTAACCGCTTCTTGGAGTTGCTGGGGATGCGTGGAACCGCAGTTCAGGTTTATGTTGCTACCGTCTGGGGAGTTGTTTATCACATCAACATCGGCTCCCAGCTCGGAGAAGACGATAGGGGCAACCTTGTAGGTTGCACCGTTGGCACAGTCGAGAACCACCTTCATCCCCTCGAGGGAGAGGTGAGAGGGGAAGGTCTGCTTCAGGTGCACTATGTACCTGCCCACGGCGTCGTCCACCCTGTAGGCCTTGCCGATGGCCTGGGCGGTGGGCCTTATGCTATCTATCTCACGGCTGAGAATGAGCCTCTCTAGCACCTCCTCGAGGGCGTCTGAGAGCTTGAGCCCCTTCTCGGTGAATATCTTTATCCCGTTGTCCTGGTAGGGATTGTGGGAGGCGGATATCACGATTCCCGCGTCTGCCCTCATGTTCTGGGTGATGAAGCTGATGCCGGGGGTGGGCAAGGGACCAAGAAGGATGGCGTCTGAACCCATGGAGCATATTCCTGCCACCAGTGCCCCTTCCAGCATGTAACCCGAGAGCCTCGTGTCCTTGCCGATGACCACCTTTCCCTTCTCTCCTCCTTGCCTGAAGAGGTATCCCACTGCCCTTCCCACCCTAAGGGCGGTCTCCACGGTCATGGGCTCTACATTTGCGGTGCCCCGTATTCCGTCTGTACCGAATATCTTTCCCATGCTCACCTTCTCTCCAACACCACCGTAACCTTGGTGGTGAGCAGGTGTATTCCCGTTGCCCCGGGTATGGGGAGCTCCAGCGGAGCCGTTATGACCTTCTTTTTGAACTTCTCCTTTGGGATCTCTATTGGGTAGGTGGCCAC
>CAZMTB010000114.1:0-25646 GCA_964569095.1 uncultured Aquificales bacterium | reverse complement strand
TATATAAATACCTTCCCAACTTAATACCACGTATTATAGCATCTCTGAGATCTAAAGGTACATTATGGGGAATATTTTCAATATATTTATTGACATAACTATCTGACAAAAAGAACTTAGTGTAATCGAATATTATATCAGATGTCAATAACTCCGGATTCAAGAAAAATTTCCTATACAGTAAGGTTCGCCTGAATACATCTTTAGAATTATCATCAGACAAACAATTAATTGTCTCTAAAAATTCGGGACGATGACTATCATAATACTCTGCAAAAGCAGCACCTATCCCTCTCATCATACTGGGAATATCAAACCAATAGAACCACACACCAAACTCCTTAAGAAAGGAGAGCTTGAAATCTAATATCAATTGTTTAGCAATATCAGCATACCACAAAGATGCTATTATTATTCTTTTACTCCTATCAAGATTTGCGCTATCTGGATGCAAAATCTCCAATCCTTCTATAGTACTTCCTGCTTTATTTTTATCATTATCTATAAAACCCACTATCTTCTTGTTAAACCTCTTCTCTAATATCTCTTTTACTATCAATCCATTACCACTGGCACCAAAAATATAAAAGTTATCATTCAGCTCTATAAACTTTATAATATCATATATGGAATTTAATCTATTATATTTATTCATTATCACTACACCTCCTATTTCTATCATCACACAACCAAAATACCTTTTTCCTAATCCCAACCAGCGGTCTTAATCCATCCATTGGATCAGCACGCCAGTCCCGATCCGGCAATTCGCAAGAAGAGGGAACCTTTTCACCGCTACCATCAGCTTCACATCCTTCCCTAACATCCTTGATTACTGCCTCTATCTGTCCTGGCAACCAACAGTGACCCGTCTCGTACTCTTTACCTCTTCCATCCAAATCCAGGTGAAACTCCACCATCACCGCATCCCACTTGTGAATTGCCCTGTGTATGACACCGGGACTTACGGTATGATCAGACCATCCAACCAAGCACTCCCAAGCTCTCCGCAAGCTCTCTATGGCAGCCAGGTTACACTCATGGTATGGAGTAGGATACCCAGATACGCAGTGGAGTAGCACCAAGTCTTTGCAACCGTTCTTTCTCAGAGCACCCACAGCTCTCTCAATCTCCCCCATAGTCGCCATCCCCGTTGAGAGTACCACGGGCTTTCCAGTAGCAGCAACTGAAACCAAAAGTTCATTCCACATCAATTCGTAAGAACTGATCTTGTAAAAATCCACATGGGGCAGCAGCTCTTCCACTGCATCCAAGTAGGCAGGAGTACAACCAAACCTTAAACCTCTCTCCCTACACCTCTCAGCCAAAACGGGCAAAAAGTGAACAGGCAACTCCCACGCTTCACGCTTACGATGCTCCTCACTTCTCTCCAGGATTTCAGGGGCAAAGAGCTCTTTTATCCGAAAGAGCTGAAACTTCACCGCATCACACCCTATCTCAGACGCCTTCTCTATAAAAGCCAAGCACCTATCGAGGTCCTGGTTGTGGTTACTCGAAACCTCGGCAACAAAAACGGGCTTTCTACTATTTATAAACTCCTGCCAATCCATCATGCAGCCTTCGGCCATCTCACCTCCGAAATGGTGAGACACCACTATTCCTTTTCGGGAAATAGAACTTCTCCTTTAGCCTCTTCGGAGGAGATAGCACAACATACCATCAATGTGAATAATAAAACTCGTTATTAAGACCTCATGAATACAACATATTGAAAAGTTACAGAAGATGCCACAATATCTTGTGTTGAGAACTACGCTCACACCCTCTCCAACACAAGCTCCAAAAGCTCCAAAAGCACGTTTTTGGCGCTCTCTTTTTCGGTGGCGACGCAAGGCACAACCTTCACGCTATTATCAAGGTCAAGATACGAGCGAATAAAGTCGGGAGGCCAAGCGTTTGGCAAATCCTGCTTGTTGGCAGCAACCACATAGGTGGTTCCTATCTCTGTGTAAAAGAAGTCTATTATCTTTCTGGCCTTTCTTATGTTATCGCCATCCGTACTGTCCACCATCACCACCACTCCAAGGGCACCTTCCCCAAGAATCTGCCACATGAAGTCGAACCTCTCTTGCCCTGGGGTACCAAAAAGGTAGAGCACGAGATTCTTGTCAATGGTCAACTTGCCGAAGTCCATGGCAACGGTGGTCTCTTCCTTAACCCTCTTCTCCTCGTCAGAGCGTATCCTTCTTTCGGTAGAGACCACATCTATCTCGCTGAGCGTCTTTATGAATTGGGTCTTACCAGAGGCAAAGGGGCCAGAGACAACTATTTTAACATTCATTATATGCCCCGTATCCTCCTTATCAGCCGCCTCAAGAGCCCCCTGGTTATCCAGCGTTTCTCAAGCTTGGGACGTTTACGAGCCCTGCCTATTATACCGGCGCAGAGGAGACCAAACAGTACCCTGGTCACCTCCTTCGAAGGTCTTCCCGAGGCCTCTATAACCTTCTCAACGCTTCGTTCCCCGTCGATGGCCTGGAGAATCTCCATCTCTTCAGAAGATAGCTCCGCTCTCTTGGCCATCTCTTCCCAGTTGTCCCTCCTCTCAAAGACCAGTTGAAGAGAGCTTATCTTTCTACCCACCACGTCCCAATCGTCGAGCTGCCTCGTGGCCTCCATGATGACGAACTCTGAGGGTATCAAGACCGGCTTGAATCCCTCCTCCAAGAAGAAACTGGCCTCCTCAAAGGCAAATGAACCCTTGGTGACCTTGGTAACCTTCAAAAGGGTATCTATAACCTCTTGCCATAGGGAACCATTCTCCCCTTCCTCTTTCATCGCCTTCAAAAAGTTGGTGAACTTCTTTTTTGAAAAGAAGTCGTACATCTTCTTCGCGGTGGTAGCGTAAACTATGTCCCCTTCCACAAAATAGACCCCTCCCAAAAGGTCAGGAGACGAGATGAGAAGCACGCCTGTCTCCCTGTTGGACTTTATCAGTTGAAACACCTCTATGGGATGAAAGAGTTGAAGATCACCCTTAACGGCCATCAGGAACCTTCCCCTGCCCTCTCCGAAGGCTCCGACTGAGAGAGGCTTCCGGCGGGAGAACCAGACTCTATTCTTCTTGCCACCTCCGTCTTGAAGTAGAACAAGGCCCTCTTAGCCTTGGCAAGGTCTTCTCTTATGCTCTCAGTCTCCTCGCATCCCCCCTCAAATGCCTTCTCCAGCTCGTAGAGCACCCTTTGGGCATCCGAGATACGGTTCTCCAGAATCGCCACGGCATCATTGAACGCCTCACCCAAGGCCCCCACTATGTCAGCAGGCGTCTCGGCCCTAACCCTCAAGTTGCCCTGGGCAGCCTGGTTTAAGCACTCAACCAGCTCCACCATGGCGTTGTGCACGAAGAGCCTGTCTCTCCTCGCCTCTTCCACCTTTAACTTCAGACGCTTCTCCACCTTTTTCAAGAGGATGTCGATAGAGGCAACAACCTGCTTTATTTCGGGAGGCCACCTCTCCATGGTGAGCTCGTCGAGCTCTTCAATCTCTGCCTCTTTCAGATAACCGGCAATGGACAAGAGGCGCTCGTTAACCCCCTGCAGGATAAATAGAACAACGGTGCAAAAAACAACCAGATAAATAACACCAAACAGCAGAACCCTAGCCCCTATGCTCTGTTTCAAAAAAAGGGACCTACTCAGACCAACGGTTATTACCCCATTCTTAAATGGGAGAGAAACCTTCACAACCGGCTCTTCACCCTGAAGCTCCTTTTCCAGGATCAATCCGTCCCCTTCAGCAAACCCCTCAACCTCTACCGAGATCAAACCGCTCTCCTTGGCCATCATCTCTCTCAAAAGCCCCTCGGCAGAGTTGGGATCTTTGCTCGTTTCAACCACCTCTTTCACCCTCTCTGCAATGGAAGGAAACGAAGGAATAGAGCACAACAGATAGTAGCCACCTGTGGTGAGGAGCACTCCTACCACTACCATTATCACCACAACCCTCTTACCTACGCCCAAAAAAGATGCCTCCTTTCCACAGGTATCAGGATAACCAAGCCTTTACACGCATAACATCCAACAGTCAACAGAGGTCCATCATCAACCCTCTTCATCTTGACCCACCACCACTCTGCCGTTAAGGGATACCCCCATGGAGAGGAAAGAGACCTACAGGGAGAACTAAGTGTGGTAAGGTACGTCACAAGAAGGGTATTGGAGATGATCCCTCTCATCCTTGGTATCACTCTGATAACATTCTTCGTAATACGCCTGGCACCGGGAAACCCCACCTTTTACCAAGGGGCCTTCAACCCAAAGGTGAAGCCCGAGGCAGTGAAGAGGCTTGAAAAGATATACGGTCTGGACAAGCCCCTGCCCCTCCAATACCTCAACTGGCTGAAGAGAATTGCCCACCTGGACTTTGGAACCTCCTTTGTGGACGGTAAACCGGTAATCCAGAAGATAAAAGAGAGAATCACCATAACCATAATGCTGAACCTCATGGCATTGGTACTGATACTGCTGGTGTCCATACCCATGGGGATACTCTCGGCCTTGAAGAGGAACTCCCTAATCGACAGGGCGTTGACCGTCTTCGTGTTTGTAGGTTTCTCTACCCCCTCCTTCTGGCTGGCATTGGTACTCATGATACTCTTGGGAGTGAAAACCCACTTGCTGCCAATCTCAGGACTTCAATCCCTCAATGCTGACACCCTAACACCTTTCCAGCTCTGGCTCGACAGGGCACGCCACCTGATCCTGCCCATATTCATCATGGCCTTCGGCGGGCTGGCTGGATTCTCTCGCTACATGAGGCAATCAATGCTCGAGGTTTTGAGCCAAGAATATATCGTAGCAGCCAAGGCAAAGGGACTAAGCCAGTACCAGGTGGTGAGACGCCATGCCTTTAGAAACGCCCTTCTACCAGTTGTGACTCTCCTGGGACTCTCCGTTCCTGGTCTCATCGGCGGTAGCGTCATATTCGAGACCATCTTCGCAATTCCCGGCATGGGACAACTCTTCTACGAGTCAGCGTTGGCAAGGGACTACCCCACCATAATGGGCATTCTCACCATAGGGGCCCTCCTCACGTTGCTGGGAAATCTGATGGCAGACGTCTCCTACTCGCTGGTGGATCCCAGGATACGCTACAAGTAATTTTCACCACCTCACCACCACAGCACCAACAGGTACGCCATAATCACGAGGAGCGTTCTCACCCCTTGAACCACAAAGAGAACCTTTATCCCTATCCTGCCACCATAGGCCGCCAGGTATGTGGGAAGAAGGATCCTAACGCTGCGAAAAGGGGTACCAACCAAGTTTCCCATGAGCATGACAAGCAAGGCCTCTTTTGGAGCAATCACCCCGAGGTGTAACATACCACCGGTAACCGCCGCACCACTGGAGATGTGAAATCCCTGCGCAATCACTCCTGGCAAACCCACGGGAGGAATTCCAGGGATTCTCACCCAGCTTGGAATAGTCCCCTGCAACCAAGAGAAGAGGTCGTGTTCCACCAAGACCACCACTGCAGCCAGAATGGGAGCAGCTATCAACATGATCCTCAAAGTCATCTTGAACGCCTCACGGTAGGCCCTTCTGGCAGCCTCGGACAACGGCAATGGCTCAGGAAACTCTACCTCTAAAACCACCTCTCCTCTACCGTTCTGGAAAAAGAAATGGCTCACCACCGCAGCAATAACGGTAACCCCTGCGCTAACACCCACCTGGAAAGCAAGATAGACCAAGCCCAGCGTTCCCATCAAAGGGTATACTATACCTACCAGCATGGGCAGAAAGGAGATGTAGAAGGGAAGATTGAGCATCATAGAGGCCAGAATCGCCTGCTTCTCCGTCAAACGGTTCTCTCGGTAGTAGCTTCCCAGCAGGGCATCCCCCGAGAACCCCGCGAAAAAAGAGGAGGTCATGGCAGTACCGCAAAAAGGGGGCAACTTGGCAAATCTGGTAAGTGGACCTGTGAGCCTATGAATAAAGGAGGCCTTGCCGCTCTCCTCCAGAAGTCTCCCACCAAAAACCCCCAACCACACCATAACCGCCAAGCGCACGATGATCTTGAAGTAGAGATCCCAGGTCATACGCATCCTCACATAATGAAAAGAGGAGACCCAACCGAAAAGGCTATCCCCCCGGCCTCCATATCTAGATTATCTTCCCCCTTAACCAGCATGGCCCCAACACTACGAATAAGCCCTTTCCACGGCAAGGGGCTGGAAGAATTAGAGCCTAAGACTCAGGTTACCTCAATAATTACTGACAGGGTTTAATGAAGAGCACCCTCTAATCCTTGAGCAATAGACCTATTACCGCCGCGATGCGCGGGGCAATAACCGCCAGCGAAGGTGGATCAAGCCTAGTGGACAGGGCTATGTTTTTGATGGGTATCAAGGCCTCAACCTGCATACCCAATAGCGAGGCAAGCTCGTCCTCGAGAAATATGCTCTTCGCCCCCCCTCCTGTGATTAGAACCTTCTGGAGATCCAAACTGATACCCAATGCTCCCTCGATCTGCCCCAAAGAAACGCTTATCTCCCCTTGAAGCTTGGCGGCCAAAGCAACCGCCGCATCCCTCAAGATATGCTTATCCACTTCTCCACTCTTAAGCTTCATCTTCTCGGCATCAGAGAAAGAGACGTTCAGCTTCTCGGCTATCAACTGGGTCACCATCCCACCGCCAACAGAGATGTTACGACTGTAAAGTATTCTCTGGTCTCTAAGAACCAGAAGGTTGGTGCTGTCACTCCCAATCTCCAGCACCAGAACAGCCTCTCCCTTTTTGAACACGGAGTTTGCAGCCACGACGTTCGCCAAACAGACGGGTGTTGGTTTCACCGATTCCAAGGAAAGCCCTGCAGCTTCAAGAATGTGCCTATATGAATCCACCATCTCCCTCCTGGCGATAGCGTAAATCACCTGCAACTTTCCCTCCCCTTCATCTTCCTCTGGAGGATAGACGTCGAAATCAAAGGTTAGTTCTTCCTTCTTTAGGGGAATGGTGGTTGCCACCCGTTTCTCCACCTCAGCCGTTATCTCCTCCTCACTCACCTCCGCAGGTAGAGAGAAGGTCTCTATCATTGAGAAGTTTCCCGGTAGGGCAAAGGCCACTTCCCTCTTCTTAAGCCCAAGGGTATCCCAAAGACCCTCAAGCTCAGACACCATGGTCTCCCTGTCTTTTATCACTCCCCCCACAACGAGACCCCTGGGAATAGAAACCACGTGGGCATCCTGAAGAATAAAATTACCCCCCTTATCCACAAGTTCCACCACCTTTACCGCGGAGGAACCGATCTCTATGCCCAAAGGTTGGCTCTTTCCTCCAAAACTGAATCCTTTAATCTTATCCAGAAATCCCACTATTCGTCCCCTTTTCGTCCTACTTAGTACCAAGCAACCCTACAAGGAGGCACCTTTCGTGTCAAATGTGGCTCGAGAAAGCAGCACAGACACCTCGGCATTATGGTTTGTCATCTCCACCACCTTATCCGGATCAAATTCTCCCTCTGGAACCACCACTTTTGAGATGAGAGTCAACGGCACTCTCTCGAAATACCCGTGTACCACCTTGCACTTCCCGCACTCAACCACCAACTCGCCCTCAGGAGCCGGTTTAAGCCTGAGCCAAGGCGTCAAGGACTTAGGAAGAAACTTGCTGGTCTCAGTAACTACTATGAGAGGAACGCCCTTCTCCTTGGCCGCCAGAGCAAGGGGATAGGTACCAGCCCTGTTCACCCAAAAGGTAGGGGTGATCGCATCGCAGCCGGTAAGCACAATGTCTCCCTTCCCCAACATCCCAGCCAGGCAGAGGTCACTGGTAATCACCACCTTAAAACCCCTCTCTACAAGAGAACGAGCACTGCTCTCTCCATCACCCAAAGGATAGCCAATGTGGGTGAGAACAGGCAGAGACAACTTAGAGGCTGTCAGAACCCTGACAACGGTGGAACTATACGAGAAGATAACGACCCTCCTTGCCCTCTCCATCAATGATATCACCGCCTTCGTCATGGAGAGAATCTCCTTATCTCCCCCTGACACTACCTCCCTAAGGTACTCCACCGCCTCACCACGCCTCCCCCTCTCCACGAAGAACATCACCTTGTTACAGAGGTTTATCAAAGGCGCCATGGATGGCTGTGAATCAAGAATGGTCCTCATAAGCGGGAAAAACTCGGCGGACGAGATTGAATCCCCCTGGAGAAGCACTTTAAGCAAGAGCTCGGCGGCTTTACGGCAAATCTGAGAGGCCCCGTGTTGGCGGTCACTTCCAAGAGAATCTATCCCAAGCAGTATACCTCTTTTCATACAAAGGAAGGATATCATCACCCTATGTTGACCTTCAAGCCCTTCAATGGTAGAGGAGAGCGAAGGTTTACCTTACCTTGGAGGTGCGGATTGGGCCTTGTGGACAAGATACGCGGTGCAAGGGGATCTGCCTGCGTTGGAATGGAGTTGAGCACTAACGCCGTGAAGATAGCCCTATTGAACCGCAAGGGAGAGAGAACCATCTTGCAGGGAGGACTCGTTTCCCCCATTCCAAAGGTCTCCATAAACATGAGTCTCGAAAAGAGAGAAGATCTGGGTAAACAAATAACCGCCATCTGGAGATCAGCGGGAATAAAGGTTAACAAGGTGAGACTCTCCATTCCTGGAAAACTCACCTTTACCGGTAGAATTAACCTATCCCCAGAAGAGGAAGGAGATATAGAAGAAAGGGTGTTATCAATTCTCTCAGCCAAGATACCCATCTCCAGTCCAGAGGAGCTCAGCATGGGCTACTTCGTTTACTCGAGGAGCAAAGGAATGTTGGACATCCTCTACGTGGCCGTGAAGAAGAGTGTAGTTGACTTTTACCAAGAGATATTCGCTCACAGTGAACTGGAACTCAACGCTCTCTACTCCACTCCTTTGGCTTTGGCAAACGTTGTAAATGCAAATTATCCCAATGACATGGTGGATCTGCTTTTCATGGTGGTAGACGTAGGGGCCTACGAGTCAAATGTTGTGGCCATGAAAGAGAATAGGCTTGTGGCCAGCATATCTTTGGACACCGGCGGAATACTGGTAACCCACAATTTAGCCACCCACTTAGGATTCCCGCTTAAAGACGCAGAGAAGATGAAGCTAATGGGTAAAGGAAACGAGGCTGTTCTGAGAGAAGGCGCCTATCAGATTGCTACCCAGCTGAGAGAAGGAATAGAGCGCTGCCTGGAAGAGGCAAGTGCATTTCTTGGCAGCTCAGAGAGATTAGAGGCTATTCTGCTTACCGGAGGAGGTTCCCTGACGCCCTTTCTGCTGGCAGAGCTTTTCTCCCTTTTGGGAACAAGGGTAGAACACCTTCTACCTATTAGAAAGATAGAACTACATCCTGATCTAAACCCCACCCAAACCTACGAGATATCCCCCCAGCTGTCGGTGGCCATTGGAACTGCTTTAAGCGGTATCCGATGAAGTGGGTATCTCCCTTTTGGGGGCGGGAGCATGATCTAAAAAGGTCCTTTGATTCTCCACCGATGTACCCTCTAGTGTATTGGGCAAAGGAGTAACCTTATCCTCTATTTCATTCCAGGTAACCACGCAGTTCTTACCTTCGCGTTTCTTACCAGCGTAAAGTGCCTTATCTGCCTTGAACAATATAGCATCCAAATTCAACCCGTTAAGGTCCTCGGGAGTAGCCTCGGCTACCCCAAAAGTGGCGGTTATCCGCTTAGGGATACCATAAGAGGCCTCCTCAATAGCTTGCCTAAGTCTCTCGGCAACCTCAACCGCATTGTTCAACCTGGTCCGAGGACAAAGAATAACGAATTCTTCCCCCCCATAGCGGCCCACGATGTCAGACTCTCTGCTCTTCTCTTTCAGTATCGAAGCCACTACCTGAAGCACTTTATCTCCTTTTTGGTGTCCCCAGGTGTCGTTAACGGTTTTAAAATCGTCTATATCTATCATAATAATAGAGAGAGGATCCCTGTACCTCTTGGCAGTCTTCAAGGTGTGCTCCGCATATGCCATCCACATGCGACGATTAAAAATGTTTGTAAGCTCGTCTATGGAGGCTTGTTTCTCAAGCTCCTTCTGCATGTGTATCCTTTTAATGGCCGCCCCTGCCATGTCCGCCAATATCTCTATCAGCATAAGGTCGTTCTCTGTAACATCCCTACGAGAATACTTTCTGTCTACCGCCAATACACCGTAGGTACTTTCCTCACCAGGTATCTTGATAGGCACCATAATAAAAGCCTGCGATCTGAAACCCTCTATTTCATTAAAAGGAGGCTTAAGGCGGTACTCAGGAGGAATGTAGTCGTTCTTTGCAAATATGCAGGGAATGCCCTCCTTGCACACCATTCCGAAGGCCCCTGCTTGGGGACTGCAAGGTAACTCAACCTTTTCCAAAGAGCTGCCCTTGTCTTTGACTCCCCGAGAAGTCTTGATTTTTAGCACTTCTCCATCCCTCACCAGTAGATTCACCCTGTCAAAGTCCAGGTTCATCTTTACGGTACGCACCAAGGTGTAAAGAACCTGAGTCTCTTCCTTTGCCTTACTGAGAGAGGCTGCAGCAGAACTCACCTTCAACACCTGATGTCTCAGCTCGTCTTTCTCCCTCTCAGCCTCGTGTTTCAGGAAGAAAAGCTCCTTCTGCCTCTCGAGGATCTCCTCCTTCGCCTGTCTCTCCTTCTCCAATCTCAGAGCAAGAATCACCCCAAAAACCACAAAGACCACCATGGTAGCCATCGTAAGATAGAGGTACAGCACCCCACGGTAATGGGGATCACCGTTGTGTAATCCCACAAATCCCTCGATGATAAGCCACCCCAAAGGGGCACCAAAACCGAGAATTATACCAATAACTATGAGCGTCAGGGGATCAACCTTCTCCAAACAATCATCCCTGTCACACTTGAAGAAACCTAACGCATACAAAAAGGACTCTCTAACACGGCTCAGATACCTATTAACGCGCTCTCTGAACCCATCGCCAAGGTCCATTCAACACCCCCTGACTGAAAGACTGATCAACGGTGCCCATATAAACCAAACCTCAACCAAAGGCAATAACCTTCTTGCAAAGATCCTCCCTATCCAGACTTAAACGGCGTTCCTTGCTACCTCCAATCTCTTCTTCGCAGGAACGGAGGTTCTCTCTATGTACAACGGAGAAAGCTTCTTCTCCACCTCTCCCCAGGTAACCACGCAGTTTTTGCCCGACCTGGACTTGCCCGCATACAATGCCCTGTCAGCCCTCGAGAGTAATGAGTCAACATCAAGGCTCTCGATCTCCTCCCAAGTAGCCTGGGCAACTCCAAAGGTTGCGGTAACCTTCCGAGGAATACCGAAAGGCGTGGTCTCTATAATCTTCCGCAACCTCTCTGCCACCTCCACTGTGCTGGAAAGGTCACTTCTCGGGCAAAGGATAACAAACTCTTCACCCCCGTAACGTCCAACCACGTCAGCCTCTCGGCTGTACTCCCTTATTATTGCAGCGGTCTCTCTAAGCACCTTATCACCGCTCTGGTGTCCCCACGTGTCGTTAATCGACTTGAAGTTGTCTATGTCCAGGATAATCATTGAGAGATCTCCGCCGTATCGTTTGGCGGTTTTAAGGGCATGCTCTGCACTCTCCAGCCACCTTCGACGGTTGTATACCTGGGTAAGCTCATCAAGAGACGCCTTATTTTCGAGGTCACGATTCATCTCTATTCGGTCTATGGCATAACCAGCCATTTCGGCCAACATTTCCACCAATAGCAAGTCATTCTCTGAAACCCCTCTTTTCGTGTACTTTCTGTCAGCCGCCAGCACACCATAGGCATCTTTATCTCCATGCCTGCGTATGGGAACCACTATAAAAGCCTTTGTCCTAAACCTATGTACGTTAGAATACGGGGGCTTTATTCTAAATTCGGCGGGGATATAGTCATCTTCAGAGAAGATGCAGGACTCACACTCTTTACACACTAGGAAAAAGGCCCCTGCTGCCTCCGAATAGGGTAGTTCTACGTTAAGATCGCACAAGGCCTTCTCCCCATGACCGTGACAATTACTCATAACCAGGTGTTCTCCCTCTCGAACAAGAATGAGTATTCTGTCAAAATCAAGACCGCTTCTCACGGTTCTCATCAAGGTGTGAAGCACCTGATTCTCATCGGATGCCTTGCTTATCTCTACGGCCGAATTGCTCAGCTTTATCATATTCTCTCTAAACTCTCTCTTTATCTCCTCAGCAAAAGAATCCAGCCGCTGTATAATCATATCCCTCTCAGCAACCTCTCTCCTTGCCTCAACCTCTCTCTCTATTCTTACCGCCATAATCATAGATACAACCAGGCACACTGCTAAAGATGCCAAAGTTAAATAGACATACAGAACGCCTCGATAATATACCTCTTGCCCCCTAAGACCCATGCTAGTCTCCACCATAAGCCAGCCAAGAGGTGATAGTACTCCTAACAAAAACCCTACAAGCAACAGCTTAGCATAGCACGATCTACGAGTCACATAGCTTGATGAGGTTCCCTTGATATCTTTAACATACGGACGAAGAGCATCCATGAACCTATCTTCATAGCTCTTAAACAATCGAACCATGAGAGGGCTATCATAACTTCTCTTCTCCATGCTGCATCTCCTAATTATCCTTATTTACCTGCCCTCTCTACCCTTTAACCCTGTCAATATAACAATAAAATTCTCTCTGCAACACTATAATCGTAAAAAATTTAATTTTGCTATTCGTAGAACATAGCTATTGGATAGACCCAACATAGCAAACTAAACCTCAGCATCTTAGATTCTCATAATCCATATTACTTGCATAAAGCACACAATAATTCAGGCACAACACAACATATTGGGTACTAACATAACAAGAAGCCAGAAATATTGAATGTCAAAGATTCATCAGATGATGGCAAGATCAAATGGCATATAAAGTAAAGGCCGGAGAACATTCCCCGGCCACCCTAAATCACCACTTTCAGAAACTCTACCTCAACTCTCTTTCTTACTAACCTTCGTTCTCCTTTTCTTCACTCTCTTCGGGGGCTTATCAAAGGCTATCTCCAGAACCTGATCGAGATGCTTCACAGGGTGAAAGGTTATCTCTCGCTTCACCTCTCTTGGCATATCCTGGAGATCAGGAAGGTTTCTCTCGGGGATTATCACGTGTTTTATGCCCATTCTTTTAGCGGCAAGGGCCTTCTCTCTCAGTCCACCTATGGGTAATACCCTGCCAGACAAGGTGATCTCACCGGTCATGGCCACATCTTTCCTGGTTGGAACACCGGTCAAGGCCGAAATTATAGAGACTGCCATGGTGATTCCCGCTGAGGGACCGTCCTTGGGAATGGCCCCCGCCGGAATGTGGATGTGGATGTCGTTTTTGTAGTAGAAGTCCTCGTCTAACCCTAAGTCATCGGTTATGGTCCGTATGTAGTCCAGAGCCGCCATGGCAGACTCCTTCATAACATCTCCGAGCTGCCCGGTTAGAGAAAGCTTGCCCTTACCTTTGGTCACTATGGTCTCTATCTGTATTACGTCTCCCCCAGTAGGGGTCCAGGCAAGACCCAGGGCAACACCTTTCTCCCCATCAGAGGGTTTATCTATCTCGGGCTGGTACTTGGGCGGCCCAAGGAACTTGGCCACATTCTTGGAGGTTACCCTAAAGGGGCCCCTCTTCCCCTCTGCCAAGGCCCTGGCATGCTTCCTGCAGATGGAGGAGATCTCTCTTTCCAGATTCCTCAGCCCAGCCTCCATGGTATAGTGGCGGATTATCTCTACAATAGCACCGTGAGAGAAGGTGATATCCTCCGGTTTCAAGCCGTTCTCCTCTATCTGCCGGGGAATCAGATAGCGTTTGGCTATCTCGACCTTGTCCTCCTCGGTGTAACCGGGAAGTTCGATCACCTCCATCCTGTCCAGCAAGGGGGCAGGTATGGTGTGAACAACATTTGCGGTACAGATGAACATCACCTTGGAGAGATCAAAGGGGACGCCGAGGTAGTGATCCACGAACTGGTTGTTCTGCTCGGGATCGAGTGCCTCCAGCAGGGCCGAGGAGGGATCTCCCCGGAAATCGCTGGACAGCTTGTCGATCTCGTCCAGCATAAAGACGGGATTGCGGGTTTTGGCCTGTTTTATCCCCTGAATAATCTTACCGGGCATGGCCCCTATGTAGGTTCGGCGGTGACCCCTTATCTCCGCCTCATCCCTCAATCCCCCAAGTGAGGCCCTCACAAAGGAACGGTTCATAGCCCTTGCAATGGACTTGCCCAGCGAGGTCTTTCCAACCCCAGGTGGACCCACAAAACAGAGTATGGGTCCCCGGCTCTTATTCCCCCGGAGCTTCATTACGCTGAGGTGCTCCAGAATACGGTCTTTCACCTTCTCAAGGTCATAGTGGTCCTCGTCTAGGATCTCTTTGGCCTTCTCTATGTCCAAACGGTCCTTGCTCTCCTTCTTCCAAGGCAGCTCCGTAAGCCACTCCAGGTAGGTGCGCACCACCGTGGCCTCGGCAGAGTCGCTCATCATTCTCGAGAGACGGTTGAGCTGTTTCTCTGCCTCTTTTCTCACCTCCTTGGGCATTCGAGCCTTCTTTATCTTCTGTCGAAACTCCTCTATCTCCTCTTCGCGGTCGTCACCCTCCCCCAGTTCCTTCTGAATGGCCTTAAGCTGCTCACGCAGAAAGTACTCTCTCTGCATGCGGCCCATCTCTTCTCGCGCCTCTTCCTTTATCTGTTGCTGCACGGTAAGCAGCTCGATCTCTCTCATGAGGGCATGGGCCACCTTCTCCAGGCGCTTAGAGGGATCCACCGTCTCGAGAATATCCTGGGCCACCTCAGGACTGAGCCCCAGGTTAGAAGCCACCAAGTCGGCCAGCTTGCCAAGATCGTTGAGGTTGTTAACCACCATGGTCATGTCAGGGGGTATGCCCTTACCCAGAGAGATTATCTTCTCAAGACCCTCTCTCACCGAGCGGCTAAGGGCAATGTCTCTGGTGGTTGGCTCTTCAGGTTCCCTCTCCCTTATCACCTCCAGCTCCACCACGTAGAAGGGATCGGTAGAGAGGTAGTCCACTATTCTCGCCTTAGTTAGACCTTGAACGAGGATCTTTATGCGACCATCCGGCAGCTTGAGCATGCGCATAATCATGGCCACGGTACCCACCGAATAGATGTCTTCAGGGGAGGGATCCTCCACCATAGAATCCTTTTGGGTGGCAAGCATTATCATCCTATCCTGGGAGAGGGCTTCGTCCACCGCCTTTATTGAGGCATCACGCCCCACGAAGAGGGGCACTATCATAAAAGGAAACACCACTATGTCCCTAACTGGCAGTAAGGGCAGCCTGGTGGGAATGTGGAACTCCTCCTCTCTATCCTTGGAGCCGTTCTCGTCCCTCTCTTCCCTGTCAAAGGGATTGGGATCTCCGGGGATGATTATCAAAGGCCTGTCTTCTGCTCTGTCAGCCATCTACTCCTCCTCAACGGTAGTGGTTGGGAATCTGATGGTTACAGTCAACACGCCGTTTCTGTAATTCACATCTACGCTCTGAGGATCCGGCGGCGGAGAGAGCCTCAGCTGCCTCCTGAAGGGGCCAAGGTATCTTTCCATAAGGTGAAAGTGAACTATGTGATCACCTGCCTCCATGGAGTTGTCTGTCTTGAATCCCTCAATCACCACCCTCTCTCCGTCCACCGAGACCGTGATCTCTTCGGGATCAACTCCGGGCAGCTCCACCTCGATGTGAAGCATTCCATCCCCCTCGTATATGTCCAAAGGCGGAACCGCCTGGCTATTTCCCACTTCCTCTCGACGATACCACCTGATCTCTTCTTCCCTTGAATATTCCATAAACCATACATCCTCCGCAGATTCTCCTGACCAGTTTATAGGCCTGGCACTCTTTTTGTCAATTTCCGCCACTCTCGAATCTGAATACTTGTTGAACTCAGCCCCACATTGTAACCTGCCCCAGCACTCAAACGGCATTGGAGGTGAACCCACATGGAACTGGCAGAGGCAATAAAAGGTAGAAGAAGCGTGCGAAAGTATAAATCCACCCCTATCCCCAAAGAGACCATAATGGAGCTATACGAGCTCGCCAGCTGGGCTCCCTCGGGCATGAACCGCCAGAACTGGTTCTTCGTGGCAGTTACAGGGGAGTACGTTAAGAAGGTGGCAGAGATCTGCTACAAAGGTTACATGGAGTACATCGGCTCCAAGGTCTCTTCCGTATTCTCCCACAAACCGGAGGTGGTGAAGGAGACCACCAGTTTCTTCGCCACCTTAGGAGGGGCCCCCGTAGTGATCTTCGCATACTCGGAACCGGGACCGGAGAGTGCTTATACCGACACCCAATCGGTTTCCGCCGCCATACAGAACCTGCTACTCGCCGCTTACGAAAAGGGCCTAGGAACCTGCTGGATGACAGGGCCTCTAAACAAAGAAGAGGAGTTCAACCGGCTTCTGGGAGTAGAAGGGAAGAAACTAGTAGCCCTGATAACCCTCGGATACCCTGACGAGACCCCAAAGGTACCAAAGAGAAAAGGGGTGAAGATCACCTTCCTAGGATTCGACGATTAGGAAGAGGTGAAAAGGGTGGGCGTTGAGCAGCTGAGGGTCTTCGACGCCCACTTCCACATAATAGATTACCGCTTTCCCCTAACACGGAACGAGGGATACCTGCCTCCCCCTTTCACGGTAGAGGACTATCTAAAGAAAGTGAGTGGCTACAACTTCGTGGGAGGAGCAGTTATCTCAGGCTCCTTCCAGGGATTCGACACAACCTACCTGGTTGAAGCCCTCTCAAGGTTGGGTAGAGGATACGTAGGCGTAGCCCAATTGCCAAGCAACATCGGCCATAGAGAGGTTATGACACTACACCACGCCGGCGTGAGAGCGGTACGTTTCAATCTTAGAAGGAGAGGTAAAGGGGTACTGGAGTACATGGAACGACTGTCAAACAGGCTCTTTGAACTGGTGGGCTGGCATTCGGAGCTCTACATCGACTCGCGAGAACTGGGGGAACTCGAGAAGATCCTCTCTCGCTTACCCCTACTCTGCGTGGACCATTTAGGACTTTCAAAGGAGGGTTTTAAAACGCTGCTAAAGCTGGTGGAAAAGGGGGCATACGTGAAGGCAACGGGCTTTGGCAGACTGGACTTCCAGGCCTCTGAAGCCATAGCAGAGGTGGTAAGGGTTAATTCCAATGCCTTGATATTTGGAACCGATCTACCATCAACTCGGGCTCCCGTTCCCTACAGCCACCGAGACTTAGAACTGGTGATAGAAACCCTAAAAGACGACAGGCTAATAGAGAAGGTTCTCTATTCCAACGCCGTATCCCTCTACAAACCAGAAGAGTGATCGCCCCTCCACAACCTCAAGTTTATTGGAGGGGCACACCGTCATCTCAGCAGGGTGGCCTCCCTGCCCGGGCCGGTAGAGACGATCTTAACGGGAACCCCAACCCTCTCTTCTATGAAACCGATGTACCTCTTGGCCTCTTCCGGAAGATCCTCCCATTTGGTGGCACCGTAAACCGGCCTATCCCAGCCCTTCATCACCTCAAAAACGGGCTTCGCCTTCTCCACGTCGGCTATGCTGGCAGGAAACTCCTCGCAGCGCTTACCATCTATCTCGTACGCCACACAGACGGGAATCTCCTCTAAACCGTCAAGCACATCTATCTTGGTCAAGGCAATACCGGTCAACCCATTGAGCCAGGCCGCGTGACGCAGCACCACGAGATCCAACCAACCACACCTCCTCGGTCTTCCGGTGGTGGCCCCATACTCGCCCCCCTTCTCTCTGAGGTGATCACCCATGATACCCTTCTCCTCGGTGGGAAAAGGGCCTCCCCCCACCCTGGTAGTGTATGCCTTGGCTATACCTATCACCTCCTCTATCGTAGAAGGATTAACCCCTGCCCCGGCACACACTCCGCCAATGGTGGTATGAGAAGAGGTGACGTAAGGGTAGGTACCGTAATCTATGTCAAGCATGGTCCCCTGGGCCCCCTCAAAGAGAAGCGTCCTGCCCTCCGACACAAAACCCTTCATCTTCTCTGAAACATTGGCTATGAAGGGCTCCAACGCCTCACCCCAAGAGAGGGCCTGTTGGTAGAGTTCCTCTGGATCAAGACCCTCTTCGTTAAAGAACTCTTTTATTATCAGATTCTTTAACCTGACCGTAGCCTCCAACCTCTCTCGCAAGTAAGGAGGATTGAGCAGATCGAGCATCCTGATACCAACCCGGGCAGCCTTGTCGGCATAGGCAGGTCCAATACCCCTTTTGGTAGTGCCTATCTTCTTGGATCCCATCAACCTCTCGTCCAGACTATCCAGAAGCTTGTGGTAGGGCATAATCACATGGGCCCTCTCGCTGACCCAGAACCTGCCCTTCAGAATAAGTCCCTTCTCCTCTAGCCCCCTCATCTCTCTCAGGAGTTCAGGGGGATCAACCACCACCCCGTTCCCTATGAGGCACTGGGTATCGGGATGCACGATTCCAGAGGGAATCAGGTGAAGAATGTACTCCTCCCCCTCAACCTGCACCGTGTGACCTGCATTGGTTCCACCTTGGAAACGGATCACCACATGGGCGTGTTCCGAAAGGTAGTCAACCACCTTTCCCTTGCCTTCGTCGCCCCACTGGGCACCAACGACCACCGTGTTCTTCAAGTCTCGATCTCCTCAAAACACCTGTCAAAAGTTAAAGGGGCGCGGACACACCCGCACCCCCATCACGACAAAAGTAGCCTCTCCTACAGGCTCACCAGTATGGCATCTATGATGTTGGGCAGCTTCCTTATCTTCTCCAGCACATCCTGGCTAATGGGTTCATCAACATTGAGCAAGGCCACCGCGAGATCACCAGAATGCACCCTTCCCAATCGGAAACCAGCTATGTTCACTCCAGCATCACCCAATATGGTACCAAGCCTCCCAATAACACCAGGCTTGTCGTAGTTCTTGAAGTAGAGCATGTACCCTGAAGGTTCGGCCTCTATGGGGAAGCGGTTCACCATAACGATCCTGGGAGCGTCTTCCTTTATAAGGGTGCCTGCCACGCTGGTCTCCTCACCGTTGCCCTTCAGGGTTATTCGGATGAGGCTAACGTAACCCTCGCTCCTGCGGGACTTGATCTCCGAAACCTTGATACCCCTACTCTTAGCTATAACGGGGGCACTCACCATGTTCACCCCTTCGCTACCCAAGATGGGAGCAAGGATGCCCGTAAGGGCCGCCAAGGTAAGGGTGGGGGTTATACCCTCCTCAACGACCTCACCTGCATACTCCACCACCAGCTCATCCATGCGTCCTTTGGCAATCTGGGACACGAAGGAACCCAACTTCTCAACCAGATTGAGGTAAGGCTCTGCCTTGCCCACCAGCTCAGGCTTAATGGAAGGAACATTAACCGCGTTCTTGATTATGCCCTTGGTGAGATACTCTATGATCTGGTGAACAATGGCCACGGCCACAACCTCTTGGGCCTCCCTGGTGGAGGCCCCGAGGTGGGGAGTAACCACTATGTTGTCCAACTCCAAAAGGGGAGAGTCTGCCGGCAAGGGCTCTTGGGCAAAGACGTCCAACGCAGCGGCTGAAAGCTTACCGCTTTTGAGCGCATCGTACAGGGCATCCTCGTCCACAATGCCCCCTCTGGCACAGTTCACCAGCACCGCTCCATCCTTCATCTTGGAGAAGGCCTCTGCGTTGATGAGGTTTTTGGTTTCAGGGGTTGCAGGGGCGTGAAGAGATATGAAGTCTGCCTGGGCAAACAGCTCGTCGAGGTCAACCAGGGTAACCCCCATCTTCTTGGCACCTTCCTGTGACAGGTAGGGGTCGTAAGCTATAACCGACATGCCAAGCCCTTGACCCATCTCACAAACGAGGGAGCCTATGCGTCCCATTCCCACTATGCCGAGAACCTTGTTGTGAACCTCTACCCCCATAAAGCTCTTTTTATCCCACTTGCCAGCCTTAAGCTTAGCGTGGGCCTGGGGAATCTTCCTTGCGGCAGCCAGCATCATGGATATGGCATGTTCAGCCGCTGCAACTGTGTTGCCCCCCGGGGTGTTCATCACAACTATACCCCTCTCGGTGGCAGCCTCTATGTCTATGTTGTCCACCCCGGTTCCAGCCCTGCCTACCACCTTCAGGTTGTCTGCCGCCTCTATGATCTCCCTGGTCACCTTGGTGGCGCTTCTGACAATGAGCCCGTGGTACTCGCCTATGCAGGCCTTGAGCTCATCGGGCTTCATCCCCACCTTCACATCAACGTCTATCTCCGGTTCCGCCTCCAGAAGGCGAACCCCTTGGGAAGAGATGCTGTCGCTAACCAGAACCTTGAACTTGGCCATCACCTAGCCTCCCTCAACCAAAGAGTAGTTCCTGGGCCTTGGCCACTGCCGCACCCTTCTCGAACCCGTAGCCAAGCTTCGAGAGAACCACCTCGGTCATGGCAATAAGTTGAATCATGTCCACCTCGGTGATGTAACCCATGTGAGAAAGCCTGAATATCTTGCCCTTCAAGTGCTCCTGTCCACCCGCAATGGTTATCCCATAGGTCTCCCTGAGCATCTTGGGAACCTTCGCCCCCTCTATTCCCTCAGGGGCCCAGATGGCGGTAACGGCGTTGCTGGGGGCATCAGGCGCCAACAGTTTCAGTCCTATGGCCTTCATGGACTCCCTGGTGGCATTGGCCATACGTTCGTGCCTTGCAAAAACGTTCTCAAGGCCCTCTCCCTTGATCATGTCCAAGGCAACCTCAAGCCCCATGATGAGAGAGACTGCCGGGGTATAGGCAGTCTGCCCCTTGGCCTGGGACTTCCTCTCTTTCAGGAGATTGAAGTAGTACCTGGGCTGGGTAGACCTTTCGGCAACCTTCCAGGCCCTTTCGCTGAGGGCTATAAACGCCAGGCCAGGAGGCAGCATAAACGCCTTCTGGGAACCGCTCACCACAACATCAAGTCCCCACTTATCCATGGGAACGTCGAAGACGCCTATGGCGGTTATACCGTCAACCACCGTAAGGGCCTCGCTCTTCTCCTTCACCACCTTGGCAATCTCGTAGGTGGGATGGCACACCGCCGTGGAGGTTTCGCTTGCCTGCCAGAATACCGCCTTGGTATCAGGATGCTGTTCGAGAAGCTCTCCCACCTGGGCAGGATCCACGGCCTTACCCCACTCCACGTCTATGCAAATGGGCTCTGCCCCATAAACCTTACACAGGTCAGCCCATCTCTCTCCAAACTTACCTCCCCTCACCACGATTGCCTTCTCTCCTGGCTCCATGATGTTGGCAACCGCGGCCTCCATGGCACCCGTACCCGAAGAGGCGAGGATAAGCACCGGCTGCTGAGTCTGAAACACGTACTTGATCTTCTCCGCCACGCGCTCAAACAGGGCGGCGAACTCTGGGGCCCTGTGGTGAATAATGGGAGCAGCCATTGCGCTCCTCACCTCCGGGGGCACCCACGTAGGTCCTGGTGCAAACAGATAACCCTTCCTCATCGACTCTCCTCCTTTTAGCGCCTCTTCTCTCTAACGAATTGGCCCCTCTCATACCAAGAGCCCCAAAGGGGTGCAAGAGAAAATTTTCACATTCTCTGCCCCTCCACTTTTTTCATTTCACGATACTAACAAAAATTGGAAAGACACTTTAAAACATCCTGGAGGATCCAGAGTATCTCACTAGGCCAGAGACTTACCGATCCTCCCAACTCTCAATCTTCCTAAGTTTACCACCAGCGGGATTGTGACCGATCTCCTTAACGAAGACGATCTCCGCAGGCACCTTGTAATCGGCAAGGTTCTTTTTACAATGATCCAGGATGCTCTCTTTAGATACCCCCTTGGCTCCCTTTCTCAACACCACCTTGGCAATAAGCCTTGCATCCGCCCCCTGGGAGATTGGCAAGGCCACCAACGCAGCCTCCTTAACCGCGGGATGCTCCTCTATTATCTCTTCTACCTGCAAGGGATAGACGGGGTATCCCCTCACGTGGACGATATCTTTCTTGCGTCCTTGCAGGAAGAAGTATCCGTCTGGTCCCATAGTGGCCAGATCTCCAGTGGGAAGCCACCCGTCCTCTGAAGGGAAGACCGGTTCACCCCTCTGGGCATCCCAGTATCCCATCATCACCTGGGGCCCTTTGATCTCCAGCTCTCCTACCATGTTAGGAGGGAGAGGTTCCCTGGAAGAGTTCACGATACGGGCCTGGGTTCCCGGAAGGGGCAACCCTATGCTTCTGAGGGGACGCCTCCCCCAGATGGGCTGGGCATGGGTGAAGGGAGAGGCCTCGGAAAGCCCGTATCCCTCTATTATTATCCCCCGGGTAATCTTCTCAAACTGCTGGGATATGTGAGGGGGCAAGGTGGTACCACTGATGAGGGAGATGCCCACCGTGGAGAAGTCCACGTACTCCTCTGCCGTGTAGGCCAGCAATGCGGCGTAATGGGCAGGAGTTCCCGATATGAAGGAGACCTTCTCGTCGTGGATGATCTCCGAAACAATGGACTCCACGAACCGGGGGAAGACCACCAACTCGGCTCCCAGGAGGGTTCCCAGCAGCAACTCAGAGGTTAAGCCAAAGATGTGGTGAAAAGGCAAGGCACAGAAAAAGACCTCTCCCTCCTCTCTCAACCTGTAGAGCCAGGCCCTAAGCTGGTAAACATTTGCCATCAAGTTGGAGTGAGAAAGCACCGCCGCCCTGATTATCCCCGTGGTACCGCCTGTGTACTTGAAGAGTGCCGGATGAGTGTCTGGATCGAAAGAGACTGGTAGTGGCCTCTCGGGATTGCGACAGAGACCGTAGAAGTCCACCGGTCTCTTGGCGGGAGAAGGGGGCACGTAGCTGGGAACCCTGTTGAAGAAATACCTCCTTATTCTCTCCAAGAAGGGAAGCTCTTTCGCCAATTTGGCAACCACAAGGTGATCCAGCAGGTCGTTCTCCATGGCACCCTGCAGCTTGTAAGCCCTAATGTCGTGGGTAATGAGAATTCGTGCACCAGAATCGGTTATCTTCTCCTCTATCTCCCTGGGACTCAAAAGGGGATTCAACGAGACCACGGTGGCTCCTGCCTTCAGTATTCCGAAAAAGGCTATTATGGAGTGGGGAGAATTAGAAAGAAGAGTGACCACCTTCTCTCCGGGCTTCACCCCCAGCTCCTGAAGAGAGGAGGCCAAGGCCACGCTCATCCGGTATATCTTATTGTAGCTACACCTTCTCCCAAAAAAATGAACGGCTGTTCTCTCGCCAAATCTACTGGCGGCCCTCTCCAAGAGGTCAAAAAGAGACCCCTTTGGAAAACTAAACTCTCTTGGAACCTCCGGGGGATACTCTGATAGCCAGGGGAACTCCGCCTTCTTTGCCACCCCTACTCCCATTCAATGGTGCTAGGAGGTTTTGAGCTTATGTCGTAAACCACCCTATTAACCCCCTCCACCTCGTTTATTATCCTGTTGGAGATCCTTCCCAACAGTTCGTAGGGAAGCTGTACCCAGTCTGCGGTCATACCGTCTCTACTCTCAACAGCCCTTATCGCAATGGCGTAATCGTAGGTGCGTTCGTCGCCCATCACGCCCACGCTCTTCACCGGCAAGAGCACCGCAAAGGCCTGCCATATCTCGTTGTAGAGACCGCTCTCTTCGATCTCCTCCTCCACGATGAGATCCGCTTCCCTGAGTATCCTCAACCTTCTTGGAGTAACCTCCCCCACTATGCGAACGGCGAGACCAGGACCCGGAAAGGGATGTCTCCACACGAGCCTTCTAGGCAGTCCAAGCAGCTCCCCCAGCTCCCTCACCTCGTCTTTGAAGAGGCTACGAAGGGGCTCAATGAGCTCAAAGTCCATATCCTCGGGAAGCCCTCCCACGTTGTGATGGCTCTTTATGGTGGCAGACGGTCCCTGCACCGGCACGCTCTCAATAACGTCGGGATAGAGGGTACCCTGAGCAAGGTATCTGAAACTTCCCAGCTCTTTGGCCTCTCTCTCGAACACCCTGATGAACCTGTGCCCTATCCTCTTTCTCTTCACCTCGGGATCGGTCACGCCCTTCAGGTCTTCCAAAAACTCCTTTGAAGCGTCAACCATCTTCAGGTTCATCCCCAGCTGGTCAACGAAGATCCCCTTCACCCTCTGCGCCTCCTTCAGCCTCAGCAACCCGTTGTCCACGAAAACGGCCTGAAGCCTCTCTCCAATGGCCCTGTGCAAGAGTGCCGCCACCACGGAAGAGTCCACCCCCCCGCTCAAGGCGCACAGCACCCTCTCGTCTCCCACCTCCTCCCTTATCCTCGCAACCGACTCCTCCAAGAACGAGGTCATGCTCCACGAAGGAGAGAGGTTGCAGATGTTGAAGAGGAAGTTGGCCAGAAGCTTTCTTCCCAAAGGGGTGTGGGAAACCTCTGGATGAAACTGGATGGCGTATATCTTGCGACTATCGTCGCTCATGGCACACACGGGAGAGTTGGCGGTTCTGGCAATTGGGCTGAAGCCTTCTGGCGGAGAGAGGATGCGATCGCTGTGACTCATCCACACCGTCATGGGCATCTCTATGTCCTTGAAAAGGGGAGAGTTTTGAAGAGCCTCCAGCTCCGCCCTTCCGAACTCCCTCTTTGCAGCAGGACCCACGTCTCCCCCCAACACCTTGGTTATCAATTGCATACCGTAGCAGATTCCCAGCACGGGAATGCCCAGTTTAAACACCCCCTCGTCGCAGAGAGGGGCATTCTCCTGACGAACGGTAGCCGGCCCTCCAGAAAGGATTATTCCTCCGGGAGAGAGACGCCTTATCTCTTCCAAGGAGATGTTGTAAGGTCGTATCTCACTGTAGACTTTCAGCTCCCTCACCCTTCTGGCAATGAGTTGGGTGTACTGGGAACCAAAGTCGAGAACGAGAATCCCTCCACCAACGCCCATTCTTTCACCTCAACCTGAGAAGAAGAATCACCCCCAACACCAAGGCGGCAAGCCACAAAAATAGGGGCTCTGCCCAGAATCCCCCGCCCTGGGAGAGCGTTTCCAATCCCTCTCTTGAGATCTCTCTCCCCTCCAACTGGGAACGCACTGCACCAAGAAACTCCTCTCTCCTCTCCATGGCCACGGGAATGAGCAAAACCCTATCCCCCCCGTCAATGTAGAGAACCTTCCTCAAGCCGGCAGTAAAGAGGCGAACCTCTTTCACCTCGTCCCACCTAACCCGCCGTTTTCTAAGCAAGGTCTTGTAGGAAAGCCCCTCGCCGTCAACGGTAATCCTTCTCATCAGCCACGAGAAGAGCAACAGGGATAGGGGCACCAACAGGCAAAGCACCACCACCGCAAATCCGCTCTCGCCCTTCGCCAGAACGGTGATCAGCAGACCCACTGAGACCAGTATCACCGCTCCCAGGGGAAGAACCACACCTCTGGAGGTTCTAAACTCCAACCCGTCCTCTCTCCGCTCCATGGCAGGAGACGATAGCAACAAACCCCAGGGGAGGCAACGAGCACCGTTGGACTACCCATTCCCATTTGGTAAGTCTGAACGAGCTTTCCAGGAGCGGAGGTGTCCATCATGGTGGTAGGAATGGTGCAGTACCCCATCGAATGGGAGAACCCCAAAGCCAACTTCTCGAAAGTAAGGGAGCTTTTGAAACGCTACCCCCCTCCTCCAGGCTCGCTG
>CAZMTB010000113.1:0-14805 GCA_964569095.1 uncultured Aquificales bacterium | reverse complement strand
ACACTTGGTTGACTACTCTGTGAATTTGCACATAGGTGCCAACCAGAACCAGATCATGGCCACGCAGATAGGTCGCATGGACACGGTGGCTCTTGGAGTTGATGACGTGCTGATGGTGGACCAGAAGCACGCTGAGAAGGCGATAGCCAAGATAGACGCTGCTATTCAGATGGTGTCCAGTGAGCGAGGCAAGCTTGGGGCCGTGATCAACAGGTTGCAGAAGACGATAAGCAACCTTGGCACGCAGCGAGAGAACATGATGGCATCTGAGTCTCGGATCAGGGATCTGGACATGGCGGCAGAGACCACCGACTTCACGAAGAGCCAGATATTGAGTCAGACTGCCATGGCTATGCTGGCGCAGGCCAACACCATACCGCAGTCCGTGCTCCAGCTGCTGAGGTAGTGTGATCTAATTATGAGAGAGGGGCGGGGTCCCCGCTCCTCTTTCCTGTTTAACTAAAAGACAAAGTTAAGAACTTGGAAAGGTGGTGATGAGGCTATGATGGAAGAGGTGGTTGGAAAGACTGCTCAGGCTCATCGACCCATGGTGGTAGATGGTAGCGGGCAAAGGGCCGCTGTAGCTCAGGCGCAAAAAGTGCAAAGTTCTCCAGGCAGAGATGCCGGGAAGCACCAGCCAGTGCCTCTTCATAAGGTGGAGAAGGCGGTGGACAGCATAAATAAGGCGTTGGAGGTTTTTAATGTGGAGAGGCGGTTCATCGTTCATCAAAAGACCCACCAGGTGGTGGTGAAGATCACCGACAAGCAGACCGGGGAGGTGATCATGGAGATCCCGCCTGAGGAGGCCTTGGAGCGCTACGAGAAGATGCAAGAGTTCATCGGATTGCTCTTCAATGAAAAGGCTTAGTAAGAAGGGCGGAGGCTGAGCCATTCTCTCTTGATGGCTCCCTTTGCCCTTGTTTTTGGGTGGTTATCCCTTTCAGGGATATGGGTGTGTACTTAAGATACACATTACCTCTCGGAGGAGGGGGATACTCACCTCGTGCCAGGTGGGTATCAAGGTGAGGGTTGCATCTTTTAGAAGCAGAAACTGCTTTTGTGCCATTCCTGTGGATGGGGAGAGAACCGTCCTGAAAAGCGTTCCTCTTTTGCCGTCGTATCTCTTCTCCACCACGAAGTGATGTTCCTCTGGTAAGGTTATTACCATGGGAGTCTCCAAGTTTTTCAGTTCTGTCTTCACTTTGGTTGTGAAATCAAGGCTTGCACGCTCCCACTTGTTATACCCTTCGTGTTCCTCTACGGTGATGGCAAATCGGTAGGTGTCTCTGCCTTCTCTTCTCCACTTTTCCTGGTACTTGGTGTTGAGAGGAGAACTCCACTCTACCAGGGATATTCCCCGGGTCTTCTCGATAGCGTTCTTTATTTGGGAGGCGTATCCTGAATGGTCGGTGGCCATAAACAACCTTCCACCCTTGCAGAGCTTTTCCCTGGCCAGTCTCAAGAAGGAGGTATTGATCAGCCGTCTATGGGTGCTTCCGTCCCAAGGATCCGGGAAGAGAACGTATATGGCCTTTAGGAAAGCGGGGGGTACCACCCAGCGCAGAAAGGCCATTCCATCGGCTTTCACCAGGTATCGGTGGGTTTGAGAGAAGCCTGCCTCTCTCAGTCGAAATGCCGCCTTTCTTAGGCATCGGTTGGATATCTCGAGCCCGAAGGCCTTCTCTCCGTTCAACAGCAGGGAGGTGAGAAAGATCCCGTTGCCGCAGCCTATTTCGAGGGTGGCCTCTCCCTTGGCAGCCAATCCCTCTAAACCCCCTTTCTCTAACACCTCTCTCGTGGATGAGAATGGGATGGAGGAGATGGAGTAGCTTCTCTTTCTGATCAGTTTTTCTTTCACCTTCCTGGTATCGTAGGGGGCATCCAGGTGGTCTGCAATCTCCAGAAGGGCAAGCTGGGTTTCGTGGTCGTCTCCCCTTTCCCATATCCTGTCTGCGGATATCTTTGTGGTGGTTGCAGAGATAGCCCTCAGTTTCAGGGGCAATCTGGCTCCTTTGAGGGGCTGGAACAGAATGGCCTCTTTCGGGGCCACAAAGGGCCCTTTATCGTTCAACCTTTGCAAAACCTCTTTGAATGGAAGATGTACCACAACGTTGGACATGGAAGGGCCTCTACTGTAACATTCTGTTGGGTGTCAACGGGCGCCGAGGGAAAGGAGTGTTGTCATGGGTATATCGCTTAAGGGTTTCAAGAAGGACAGGAAGAGGTGGGAGAAGGAGCTGAAGAAGAGAAAGGGGATGCCTCGTCCCCTCTTCGTTTTGGGGTGGATCTACCTGGAGGAGGGTAGAAGAGGTGATGTGGTGGATCTGATAAAGAAAGAGAAGAACAAGAGCTATAAAGGGGTGCTTGAGGCACTTCTAGCCCACAGGGAAGGTGAGAAGGAGAAGGTGCTTGAGGCCTTGGAAGCGGTTGGAGACGAGGGTGAGGAGGGGCTCTGGAAGAGGATACTTATTGCCCTGGGAGAAGAGGGAGAGGAGGAGAGACTGAGGGGGATTCTGGAGGAGAGTTCCGACCATCCCCTTGCCCCAGCCTTGCTTTTGAAGCTGGCCGAAACGCTATACCTTAAAGGCGACCTTTCTGGTGCCTTGGGGCATCTGGCCAATATGGAACCACAGGACAGGGTAGCACTCCTTCTGGGCAGGATCTATTTGGAGAAGGGTAACGCCACCGCTGCCAAGGGCTTTCTTGAGAACGCCTTGAAGTCTCGCCATAAAGAGATTCAGCACGAGGCCCTTCAGTTGCTTTCCGGCATCTATGCCCAGAGGGAGGATTGGGGGCGAGCTGCCTCAAGCCTGCAACGGGCCTACAACCTGAGACCTGACCCTGCCCTTCTTCCCAGGATAGTGGGGTATCTCCTTGAGGCGGGTAAGGGGGGAGAGGCTTGGGAGACGGTTAAAAAGACGGATGCCCAATTTGGGGAGAGGTTGCTTGCGAGGCTCGCAAAGAGGCTGGAGGAGGAGGGTAAGACCACAGAGTCTCTTGAGTGCCTCTCCTTGATGGGCGGAGATACGGCTGCTATTGCGAAGGCGAAGTCGTTCATGGAGGAGGATCCAGACGAGGCCTTGAGGGTTCTGGAGGGGGTGTTTGAGTCTGGAGACGAGGTCTTCATAAGGGTTGCTCACCACCTATGTGCTCGCATCCTGTACGGTCTTGGTAGGAAGGATGAGGCCTTGGAGCACCTTCAAGATGCAGGGCGAGAACCTCCCGGAGGAGTGGAGCCCCTCGAGTGGCACGAGGAGGCTGCGAGGATGCTGATTGAGTCGGGTAGGTTTGATGAGGCCTTGGAGCATGTGAAGGCCTTGTCTTCCATAGCCGATGCCAAAGGGGTGGTTAAAGAGCTGGTTGGTGTAGCCAAGAAGGTGGTTAAGGCGAGTGAGCTCGCAGAGGAGGATAAGAAGAGACTGGTTGAGGAGTTTAACCGGGCCAAGGGGGAAACCTCTCTTTTTAAGCGCTTGAAGGAGGGTCTCTCCAAGAGCCGGAAGTGCATGGGAGAGCGGATTGAGTCTCAACTGGAAGAGCTGGAAGATGCGCCTCCCCAGGAGATAGAGGAGAGGATAGAGGAGATACTGTTGGAGGCAGATGTGGGTGTTCCTACCACCCAACGACTTCTCTCCGTGATTGCAAAGGCGAGGGAGAGGGGAGACGTGAAAGGCACGAAGGGCATAATGCATCTGATTCGCAACGAGATGGTGGCAATGCTGAAGAGGGCAGAGCAGCCTTTCCAG
This sequence comes from uncultured Aquificales bacterium, assembly GCA_964569095.1. Taxonomy (GTDB): domain Bacteria; phylum Thermosulfidibacterota; class Thermosulfidibacteria; order Thermosulfidibacterales; family JALWSI01; genus JALWSI01. Next base: position 11,062 of record CAZMTB010000113.1, on the reverse strand, counting down.
GTGGGGTCTCAAAGGCCGTTCTTTATCTCGGTTGTGGGGGTTAACGGCACTGGAAAAACAACAACCATTGCTAAGCTGGCAAATAAGCTGAAGAAGGATGGATACTCGGTCTTGCTTGCCGCAGGGGACACCTTTAGAGCTGCGGGATCGCAACAGCTTGAGGAGTGGGGCAAACGGCTGGGAATAGATACCATAAGCCAGCTCCACGGTTCTGATCCCTCAGGGGTTGCATACGATGCCGCGAAGGCGGGGGTTTCGAGGAAGAAGGACGTGGTGATTTTGGATACCGCCGGCAGACTTCACACCAAGGTCAACCTGATGGAGGAGCTGAAGAAGGTGGAGAGGGTGGTGGAGAAGGAGATCCCCGGAGCGCCTCACTCCACCCTGCTTGTTCTGGATGCCACCACGGGCCAAAATGCCCTCTCCCAGGCCAGAATATTCTCTGAATCCGTGAGGGTGAGTGGAATCGTTCTTACGAAGCTGGATGGCACGGCGAAGGGAGGCATTGTTCTTGCTATTGCAAACGAGCTCTCTCTGCCCATCTTCTTCATTGGGGTGGGGGAAGGGTTGGAAGATCTTCAACCCTTCCAGGCGGAGAGCTTTGTTGATGCCATCTTTGAGGAGGAGTGAGAATGGTGCAGACCGCTGGCAGAGGAAGACCCTGGTGGGTGTTTCTTTTGCCCTTGCTGGTCTTTTCGCTATTTTCTGCCGAGGCGGCTGTGGCCAGGATATGCAAGTGGGTGGATTCCAGCGGTACCCTTTGGTTTGTGAGCTGCAAGGGTCCTAAGGCCAAGAGGGGGAGGATACTGAGAGCACCACGTGGGAAAGAAGTTCCTCCCCAGATCGACGAGGTGATCGAAAGGGTGGCCAGAGAGGAGAGCGTGGATCCGGATCTCGTCAGGGCGGTGGTGGCAGTAGAGTCGGACTTCGATCCTATGGCGGTGTCATCCAGCGGTGCTATGGGATTGATGCAGCTGATGCCCCAGACCGCGGCGATCTACGGCGTTTCGAATCCCTGGGATCCCTACGAGAATGTGAAGGCAGGAACGAGGTATCTGAAGCACCTTCTTGGGAGGTACAACAACGACCTGAAGCTGGCCCTTGCGGCTTACAATGCCGGGCCCACCACGGTTAGCAACTACGGGGGAGTTCCTCCCTACGCCGCCACCAAAAGGTACATTGCCAAGGTGCTCCAACGGTATCCTACCAGGAAGGTGAAGGGGCACTCCACCAAGGAGGCATCTCAACAACCGGTATCCGCCAAGAAGAGGAGGAGAGGGGTGCGCAGGGTGGTTCTCTCTGACGGCTCTGTGCTCTACACCAACCTTCCACAATGAGCCCCGAAAGAGAGGAGACCTTCGTTATTCCCGCCGATCGCCAGGGGATGAGACTGGACGTTTTTCTTAGCCGTTATGCTAATGGTATTGACACAAGAAGCGTGGCAACCAAGCTGATAAAAGAGGGTCGTGTCTTTCTCAATGGCGAGGTAGCAAGGAAAGGCGGGGTGTTGTTGAAGGCAGGGGACAGGATCAGTTTTTCTATGTCGAGGCCCCAGTCTGTTGCCTTGGTTCCCCAGCACATAGCGTTTGAGGTGCTTTACGAGGATTCTTACCTCCTCGTGGTCAACAAGCCAGCAGGTATGGTGGTGCACCCTTCAAAGGGACACCAGGACGGTACGCTGGTGAATGCCCTGCTCGCCTATTGCGGCAGGTTACCCGTGATTGGTGGAAGGGAGAGGCCTGGTATAGTTCACAGGCTGGACAAGGGTACATCTGGGGTTTTGGTGGTTGCCAAGGAGGAGGCTGCCCACCGTATGCTCGTCAAGGCCTTTTCTGAGAGAAGGGTGAAGAAGACGTATCTCGCCTTGGTACACGGTGTCCCCCAGCACCTTACCCAGGTGGTCTCTGCCCCCATCGCCCGTAATCCCCGCCACCGCACCATGATGGGAGTGGTGGCGGGAGGGAGAGAGGCGATTAGCAGGTTCCATGTTATCTCGAAGGGGGACGGTTTCTCTTTGCTGGAGGTGGAAATAGAGACGGGAAGAACCCATCAGATCCGGGTTCACGCGGCTTACATAGGTCATCCCGTGGAGGGTGATGCTTTGTACGGGCGAAGGGATGATGAGGAACGTTTCGGAATCGAGCGCCCGGCTCTCCACTCGTGGAGGCTTGGGTTTAAGCATCCCATGCTCGGCAAGGAGATGGTAGTAACGGCTCCTCTCCCCTCGGATCTGGTTCTACTTGCCAGTATTCTTGGAGTCTCTCTACCTCCAGGGGTTGAGAAGGGGTAGATTATTAGTGGTCGCTCTTCTCCTTCTTCTCTCTGCACTTGACGCAGTAGATGGCGAAGGGCTTGATCATCAACCTCTTCTCATCTATCAGCTCCCCGCACTCGGCACATATTCCGTAGGTGCCTTCTTCTATCTTTTTCAGGGCGTTGTCTATGTTCTGAAGCTTTTGCCTCTCCAAGGAGGATAGGGCGCTCTTGATTCTCTGAAGCTCCAGGGCAGCTGCCTGGTCGGCAAGGTCACCCCTTGCCTGGCTTTCGAGCAGTTCTAAGTGGGCTCCCTGTTTTTTGGCCATGCGTTGCAGGATCTCCGTTTTCTCTTCAAGCAACATCTTCTTTATCTTCTCAAGGTTGCGGATGTCGTCGGTCATTCCTCTTTCTCCTTTTTCAAGTTCTCTATCTCTCTGCGGAGTTCGTCTATCTCCTCGGAGAGGGAGTGGATCACGTCAAGCACGGGATCCGGCAGGAGATGGTGGTTCAAGTCCACCCCTTGCACCCTTATGGTTCTCTTCTTCACGGTTCTTCCAGGTACCCCAACCACTGTTGAGTCCGGAGGGACCGGCTTCACCACCACGGAGTTGGAGCCAATCTTGCTTCCCTCTCCCACCACGAAGGGACCCAATATCTTGGCCCCTGCCCCAACTACCACGCCTTTTTCGAGGGTGGGATGCCTCTTCTCCTTCTTCAGACTCACCCCCCCCAAGGTCACTTGGTGGTATAGGGTTACCCCGTCTCCCACTTCTGCGGTCTCTCCGATCACCACTCCCATGCCGTGGTCTATGAAGACCCCCTTGCCTATCCTGGCTCCTGGGTGAATCTCTATTCCCGTGAGAAACCTCGCTATGTGTGAGAGAATCCTGGCCACCAGTTTTAGGTTCTTATTCCAGAGCCAATGGGAGATTCTGTGGAAGAGAATGGCGTGAAAGCCGGGATAGCAGAGAACTGCCTCGATCTTGCTCCTCGCTGCGGGGTCCCTCTCGAATATGGCGTTGTAGTCTGATCTAACGGTTTCCCAGGCGTTTTGCAGATCCTCTTTTATTCCCAACTGGCTCCTCCTTCTCAAAAGGTGGAAGCCCCCTACCCCTTTTTTTCTATCTTTGTCAATAAGGTCTTGACACCGCCTGCGATGCGGTCTAATTGGAGCACCATGAGTGAGAGGAGATCTTTTGTGAGCCAGCTATGCCTGCTGCAGCTTACCCTGCTTGGGGCCTTCTGTGGTCCCGGGAGGGTTTGTTGAGCAGGTAGCTTGATAGACCCAAAGGGCCACAGAGGGCCGGTTCCTCTGTGGCCCTTCTAATTTTTGGAAGGGCCGTTGGTTGAACCTCGGCCCTTTTTTTGTGGCTCCAGTTTTGGAAAGGAGGATGTTGGTTATGGGAGAGCGGGTGAAGATATTTGACACCACCTTGAGGGATGGTGAGCAGGCACCGGGATTCAGCATGAACATCGAGGAGAAGCTGATTCTCGCAAAGCAGCTTGCCAAGCTGGGAGTGGATGTGATTGAGGCAGGGTTTCCCATTGCCTCTCCCGGGGACTACGAGTCCGTTAAGAGGGTCTCCCAAGAGGTGGAGGGGGTTACAGTGGCAGGGTTGTGCCGTGCCAACGAGAAGGACATAGAGAGGGCGGCAGATGCCCTGAGACACGCCGAGCAGCCCCGTATTCACACCTTCATTGCCACCTCTGAGATCCACATGAAGTACAAGCTGCAGATGGAGCCCCAGGCGGTTTTGGAGGCTGCGGTTAACGCTGTAAGGTTTGCCCGTCGGTTTACCGACGACGTGGAGTTCTCTGCAGAAGACGCCACCAGGTCAGATCTCGACTTTCTCTGCAGGGTTATTGAGGCAGTCATCAAAGCCGGGGCCACCACTGTGAACATACCGGATACCGTTGGCTACACCATGCCATCTGAGTACAAGGAACGCATAAGGTGCCTCTTTGAGAGGGTTCCCAACATTGACAAGGCGGTGGTCAGCGTTCACTGCCACAACGACCTTGGGCTTGCAGTGGCAAACTCCATCGCCGCGGTTGAGGCTGGGGCCAGACAGGTTGAGTGCACCATTAACGGGATAGGTGAGAGGGCAGGCAATGCCTCTTTGGAGGAGATAGTTATGGCCCTCAAGACCAGGCACGATCTTTTTGGGCTTGAAACAGGGATAAATACAGAGGAGATCTATCGTACCAGCCAGCTGGTATCCCGTATCACTGGGGTTTACGTTCAGCCCAACAAGGCCATAGTGGGCAAGAACGCTTTTGCCCACGAAGCGGGGATTCACCAGCACGGGGTGCTTGCTAACCCTCTCACCTACGAGATCATGACTCCACAGTCCGTAGGGGTTCCCGTGAACCGCCTTGTGTTGGGCAAGCACTCTGGAAGACACGCGCTTAAGGAGAGACTAGAAGAGCTCGGTTTCCAGCTGGACGAGGATACCCTGAACAGGGTCTTTGAGAAGTTCAAGAGGGTGGCCGACAGGAAGAAGGAGGTGTTTGACGAGGATCTAATCATACTGGCCGAGGAGGAGGTTATGGCCATACCCCGCTCCTTTGAGATGGAGTACATACACGTGAGCAGCGGTAACCAGGTGTTGCCAACGGCTACCTTGGGACTCAGGAGGGGGGACGAGGTGTTGAGAGACTCCGCTATTGGAGATGGCCCTGTGGATGCCACTTACAAGGCCATCGAGAGAATAACGGGGGTTCAGGGCAAGCTACTATCTTACCAGATCAGGGCCATTACGAAGGGCAAGGATGCCTTGGGAGAGGTCACTGTGAAGGTGCAATTCAACGGGGTGGTGATGATAGGCAGGGGTAGTAGTACAGACGTGTTGGAGGCCAGTGCACGGGCTTACCTGAATGCCGTCAACAAGTTCCTCTACAAGCAGAGGGTAGCGGAGGAGTCGGCTGCTTGACCCGTGAAGAGAAAGGGCGGGCCTAAGTGCCCGCCCTTTGGTTAAAGTCCTGGATACCTTAGGGTTTCCACACCTTCCAGACGTTTCCTACAAGGTCTGGCCCTGGCTTGAGCACGGTCTGACCAGGCTCCCATCCAGAGGGACACACCTCTGCACCCCCTGTTGCCCTTACGTGCTGGAATGCCTTGATTTGCCTTAAGGCCTCTTCCACCCTGCGGCCAACCGGTGGGGAGAGTACCTCCATGGCCTGGATCACTCCATCGGGGTCGATGAGAAAACGGCCCCTGATGTCTACTCCGATCTCCTCGTTGTAGACTCCGTACAGCTTTCCTATGCTTCCACCTGGATCAGAGCCCATGTAGAAGGGGATTCCACCCTCTACCATCTTGGAGAGTTCCTGCTCGTCCCACACCTTGTGCACGAACTTGCTGTCTACGCTGATGGAGATTATCTCCACTCCAAGCTCTTGGAACTCCTTGTACTTGTCGGCGACCGCCGACAACTCCGTGGCTCAGACGAAGGTGAAGTCACCCGGGTAGAAGCAGACCAGAACCCATTTCCCCTTGAAGCTGGAGAGGGTTACCTCGGTGAAGTCTCCCTTGTAGTAGGCGGGGATGGTGAAATCAGGAGCTTTGACTCCAACCCTTGCCGTCTCTTCCATGATTCTCCTCCTTTCGGTTTCTCTATGGTTCCAGTCTCAAAATATAGCCTCTAGTGATAGGCTTGTCAATAACAATTATTGATAACGTTTAGGATAGCGCGGTTTCTACGGGGTCTTGGTTATATATCATTGAAAAACCTGAGTATCCAAATGGCATGGTAGGAGCTGTCTATGAAAGGCACTCCTTCTGGTGCCCGTCCGAATCCCCCTCGTTTGCTTCTAGAGCATAGCACGAATTGTACGCTCTCTCTCTTCTCCTCTTCTGTGATTGTTATGCCTGCGAGCTCCATCAACCTGGTGGCCCAGTAGAGATGTTCGAGAAAGGAGGTGGTGTTGGGACGGCAACCGTATCCCCCGTCTCCGTTGCGGCAACACTTCAACCACTCTGCAATCTCCGCCTTCCACCTATCCCCTTGGTTTCTCGTCAAGGTGGCCTTGTAGAAGAGGGTCTCGGAGGTGTCTCTGGAGGTGGGATGGGGATCTATTCGTTGGGTCAGGCCTTTGAAGGCGTCTATCTCCTCCCTTGAACCTATCAACTCCACTATGGATCTTAGGTGGGCAAGGCGCCTAGGAGCGGGATATTTGCCGAGTTCCTCCTTAATTCGCTCTCTCAAGGGTGAGGCCTGCGGAGGGATTTCCAATAGCCTGCAGAGTTTCACGTGACAGCTCAAGGTGGAGAGGGGGGCTTCTGGATGGAATGGCTCGTTGCGAACCCATTCCTTTGTGGCAGGTGATGGGAGCCCATTCTCTCCAAGGATCCTGAAGGTTAGGGTGGCGTAGTAGGTGTCTTTTAAGCAGGGTGGCGCCGTGGGGGCGAAGGAGAATCCACCCTTGGGTTTCTCCAACTTACTAAGGTAGGTGATAACGTGGCTTCTCAGGGCTTGGGGAGAGTCACTCTTCTCCATATTCAGACCGGGCCTTCAGAATGGTCTCTTTGTAGTGGTTGAGAAGATCCCTCTCTGAGGTTAGGGCTTGAAGGGCCTTCTCTGCCTCTTCCTTGCTCTTCTTCTTCAGTTCCATTGCCCGGTCGATGGCCTCTTCCACGTAGGATATGGTTTGTGCCAGTTTCTGCTGCATGTTCCAGCGCAGGTCCATGGCGCTCTTGGTTATTCTCTCCACAAAGTCCGACCTCACCCTTCCACAGTTCATCTCGAGCTTCTCGGGGATCTTCTTGTTCACGTCTCCCATGATCTTCTTGGTGGCTATGGCGTGGGGGAGGACGGCGTATGAGAGAAACTTTGCGGCTCCCTCGAAGTCTATGAGCATCTTGCGATCCTCTAGCACGTAGTAGAGCCCCGACTCGTCAGTGATGTTCTCTTCCACCTCGAACTGCTCCAGAGAGACCTCGAATAGCTCTGCAGATAGGGAGAGCAGGTTGTTTATTATGCCGTTTATCCTGTCGGCGAACCGTTTGGCTATGCGGGCGTACTCCTCGTTTATGCGCTGGTTCTCTTTCTCTACCATGGCGTCGAACTCTTTCACTATCGTCTCTTTCAACGCCTTGTCCATGACCTTTGATAGCTCAATGGAGCCCCTCTGTTTCTCCCTGGCACAGGTCTCTTGCAATGCCTTACACAACTGGGGAATCTTCTTGTCCCTGAACCTGTAGACGTCTTCTTCCACTATGCGTATGAGGGAATCTACCTCCCCTTTGAAGAGGTACTCACTGTCTTTCCTCTCCTGCAGGATCTCCTCCTGTATCTCCCTGAACTTCTGAATCTTCTCTTCCAGAGTCTCCAGGGGAGTGGTGGCCATCTTTCTCTCCAGGTCTATTCTGAAGAGCAGGTCTCCCAGCAGGTTGAGCACCTTGTTTGCCGAAGAGTTTATGATCACCTTTCCTTTCTCTTTGATCAGAAACTCCTTTAGCTCGGCCTCTACCTTCCCTATCCCGCTCTCAATGACCGCCTGATGGTCTCCCCCAACCCTGCCTTCCAACGCCATCTTAGCGGATATGGGTAACAGGGTGACCTTCTCTTCCCCCAGGGCCTCCACGAGGTTGCTTCTGGAGAACTCCAGAACCTCTTCTAAGTCTCTCTTGTCGACGTAGTCTATCTTGTTGAGAATGAAGAAGATCTTCTCCACGTTGGGAAGGATGTCTTTCAAAAAGGCTATCTCTTCCTTGCTGAGGGGTGGGTCAACCGTGAGCAGGAATATCCCCGCGTCCACGTGGGGAAGGAACCCGTAGGTGACATCGGTGTTGTTTTCGTAGAGGGAGCCTACTCCTGGAGTGTCGATGAGGATTATTCCTGACGAGAGAAAGGGGGATGGATAAAGCACCCTCACGTACTTCACACCCTTTGCGTTCTTGGGATTCTCCCTCTCGGTTACGTACTGGGGAATCTCTGCCTTGGATATGGACTCTATTCGTCCATCCTCAAAGAATACCTCCACCTTCTCCTTTTCGCCGTACTCAAGGATAGTAACAATGGAGGTGAGAGGGACTATCGCACTGGGTAGTACCCTCTCACCAAGTAGGGCGTTGATGAAGGTGGTTTTCCCTCGCTTGAACTGGCCAAGAACCACAAGGTTGAATCGGTTCTCGGCTATCTTGGTTGCAATCTCCTCCAACAGCTCCTGCTTTTCGGGGGAGACCCTGGACTTCAAGAACTCGATGGCGTCTTTTATTGAGTCTTTGGCCTTTGCATACTTCTTGGAGAGGTCGAGGTTCTCTGGAGGCATCGATGGATCTACCGGTGGGATTACGGTCTCTACCATACCCGAACGCGCAAGCTCCGCCATGGCCCAACTCTCCTCCGTCAGCTTGTTTGCTACCAGAGGTCATCAGCCGTTGCCACGGCGGTTCAAGGCGGACCTCATCGCCTATGACGGCTATTTATATAACACCGGTTTGTGGGTAGTGCAACGGGTTAAAGAAAAAATTTTTCTATCTGCCTATTAACGATACCAAGGTCTTGCCAAGCACTATTCTAGGTGGTGTAGAGCTGCTTTTGAGTTCCTTGTCTGCCTCTTGGAGTAGCGGGAAGAGATTGTAGATTCTGCCCTTGGGGTATCTCTTGAGGATGCCCTTCACCGCTTCCCTCTCGCTGCGATATACCTTGGCCCGTTGGAAACCCACCTCTATGCTTCTGGCCTTCTTACCCTCTTCGTAAACCGCCACGGCGTTTCTCACCAGGTTGGTTAGTATGCCCATGAGATAGAGGGGAGGATGCCCTTGGGCCAATAGCTCGTCCATACTACTCAAGGCCTTGGGGTCTCCTAGGGCGATCTCTCTTTTGAAACGGGTGAGAGATACGGTGGTGGAGAGTTCCTCCTCTTCTTCCATGGTCAAGATCCTCTTCTCTATCTCGCTTTCCACGAAGCCCACGTTTCCCCCTGACTCCTCCATTAGCCACTCCACGAAGGCAGGGTCGTACGCTATCTTGGCCCTCTGGAGTTCACGCTCTATCCACTGGCGGAGCTCCTCCCTGTTTTTAGGCTTGAGCGTGACTATGGATCCTCTTTGGCTCGCAGCTTCTGCCAAGGGGTGGGCCTTTGGGGAGGGGGACAGGAGGCCAAGATCGCCGTCGGCTGCGAGGACCAGCAGGTTTTTCCCCTTGTAAGAGGAGATGAATTTAAGGACCTCTTCTCGCTGTTTGGTAGCGGATTTCCACATATCCTCCACCCCTTTCACTACCACCATGCGACGCGCTCCCATGAACGGCGTGGTGAGCAGTCTGTTTGATAGCTCTGAAAGGGCAACTTCTTTCCCCTCCAGCTCGGCGTAGTGCATATTCCATTGGCTTCCCAGCACCTCTTCCCTGAGCCGGGTTATGGCCCTCTCCCACATTCCCCCTTTGCAATTGATGAAAAGAACTACGGGAGGCACCTCTCCTTTGGATAGTTCTCCAAAGAAGACCTTGGGACTGATGACGGCTATTCTCTTTTTGGGGTTCACCGTTTTCCTTGCAGGGTTTTAGAGAAGGAGACCTGTCACCATTCTTGCCAGGTCTCGGGCCGCTTCTCTCAAGGCGTCTCTCTCTGCGCCTTTGCTTCTCTCTATCTCCTGGTAAGACTGGTACTCTTGTGATTCTCTAAGGTCTTTGGCACTCCACACCACCTTTCCTGTTCTGTCGGTTAGCACGAAGTCTACTCCCACCGTGAGTCTGTACTGGGCGGTGTCTCCTGCCTTGTTGAGGGCAATCGTATCCTTCCGATAGGTTACCACCCTGCCGTCTAAGGTGTAGTCTGCATCTCCCGCCAACACCTTAACCCTGCCGTCCTTCACGAACTCGTTCTTCACGTAGGTGGTAACGATGTTTTCTACCCCGGGCTCATCAACCTCGCTGGTGAAGGTGTTTATTGCCAGGGTTTTGCCTTTAAGGTAGACGTTTGCGTGTGCCCATCCCTTGGGGGAGCCTTCTCCCACCAGGGTGTATCCACAGCCCCAGCTGAGCAGAGCAGTTGCCAGGAGTGCAGCAAGGAGGGGGATTGTGTGCCTCACGCCATTCATCAAAAAGATGCTCCTTCGACCTTTAAACGATGGAGCGGGCGACGGGACTCGAACCCGCGACTTCCAGCTTGGGAAGCTGGCATTCTACCACTGAATTACGCCCGCCTTTCACCCTCACCTTTATTAGCAGTTCCTCTGGCTTGTCAAGACCCAGCCAATAGGTTGACGAAGTTCCTGAATACCCTTAGGCCCACCTTCTGGCTCTTTTCTGGGTGGAACTGGGTGGCCCACAGGTTCTCTTTCTGGATCATGGAAGTGAAGGTTACGGGGCCGTAGGTGGTTCTTGTGGCTATGGTCCTGTCGTCTTCGGGGACGACGTAGTAGGAGTGGACGAAGTAGAAGTAGCTTCCCTCTTTTACTCCTTCCAGCAAAGGGTTCTCCCTCGCCTTCTCCACAGAGTTCCATCCCATGTGGGGGATCTTGAGCCCGTTCATTTCCTTGAATCTCACCACCCTTCCCTTGATAACTCCCAGGCCGGGTACCTTTCCAAACTCCTCGCTTTCTTCAAAGAGGAGCTGGAGACCCAGGCATATCCCCAGAAAGGGTTTTCCTTTCTCTATGGAGTCGAGCACCGGATTCACGAGCTTCAGCTCTTCCAGGTTTCTCAGGCAGTCTCCAAAGGCTCCTACCCCGGGGAGCACCACTGCCTTGGCGTCGTTGATGAGCTCGGGATCGCTGGTGACAATTGCTTCTCCACCAACCCTTTCGAGTGCCTTCTGGACGCTTCTCAGGTTGCCCCTTTGGTAGTCCACCACCGCTATC
>CAZMTB010000112.1:0-6984 GCA_964569095.1 uncultured Aquificales bacterium | reverse complement strand
ACCTGCAACTACGACGGCTTCTCCAAGCACCAGACGGTGATCGAAAAAGGCGCCTTCATCGGTAGCGATACCCAGCTGGTGGCCCCAGTGAAGGTGGGAGAGAACGCCTTGGTGGGGGCAGGCTCCACCATCACGAAGGATGTCCCCCCAAATGCCCTTGCCCTCACCAGGGCTCCCCAGAGGGTGAGGGAGGGAAAGGGCATGCTCTTCCAGGCCAAGAGGAGGGGCAAAGGGTAGATGTGCGGCATAGTAGGTTACATCGGCAGGGACGACGCCCTAACCGTGCTTCTGGACGGCCTGCGGCGGCTGGAGTACCGGGGGTACGACTCCGCGGGAATCGCCGTGGTGGTGAGGGGAGAACTGAAGGTGGTGAGAGCACAAGGGAAGCTGAGAGACCTGGAACGCCACCTCTTGAACCGCCACGAGTTCACCTCAACCTTCGGGGTGGGACACACGCGGTGGGCCACCCACGGCAAGCCCTCTGAAGAGAACGCCCACCCCCACTGCTCCGGGCCCATCGCCCTGGTACACAACGGGATAATAGAGAACTACCTCGAGCTGAGGGAGCGACTCGAGGCCATGGGATACACCTTCTCCTCGGAGACCGACACGGAGACCATTGCCCACCTCATCAGGCACCACTACAGGGGAGACCTCTTCGAGGCGGTGTCCAAGGCCACCAAGGAGCTGGTGGGCTCTTACGCCCTTGCGGTCATCTCCAAGAAGGAACCCGACGTGCTGGTGGGGGTGCGCTGCGACAGTCCCCTAATCGTGGGTCTGGGAGAGGACGAGTTCTTCTTGGCGTCAGACATACCCGCAGTGCTCCCGTACACCAGGAGGATGGTGCTGCTGGAGAACCACCAGAGTGTGAGGATAGACCGCAGGGGGGTGAGGGTGTTCGACGAGACAGGGGCAGAGGTGAAACCCAAGGTCTCCCTGATAGACTGGAGCCCTGCCGTTGCCGAGAAGGGTGGCTACAAGCACTTCATGCTGAAAGAGATATTCGAACAGCCCAGGGCCATCTCAGACACCCTAAAGGGAACCTACTCGCTGGAAGAGGGGAAGATCTTCCTGCCCTCCTCGGGATTGGACGAGATCTCCAAAATAACGGGGATCCGGGTGGTGGCCTGTGGCACCTCGTGGCACGCGGGGCTGGTTGGAAAGTACCTGATAGAGCGCTGGGCCAAGATACCGGTAGAGACAGAGATAGCGTCGGAGTTCCGTTACAGGGAGCCCTTGATGGACGAAAACACCTTGGTGATCTGCATCTCACAGTCTGGGGAGACCGCCGACACCCTGGCGGCCCTGAGACTCTCCAAAGAGATGGGGGCAAAGACCCTGGCAGTGGCCAATGTGGTGGGAAGCAGCATAGTGAGAGAGGCCCACGGCGTGATCTACACCCACGCAGGTCCCGAGATAGGGGTGGCCTCCACAAAGGCGTTCACGACCCAGATCGTGGTGATGACCCTCCTGGCAATCTACCTTGGAAGCAAGAGGGGAGTTATTCCCCCGCATAAGGCCAGGGAACTGTTGAAGGCTCTGTTGCAAACCCCGAGGCTGGTGAAGAAGGCCTTGGAGACCCAGGACGCAATAGAGGAGATGGCCCACGCCTACATGAAGAAGGAACACTTTCTATACCTTGGCAGGGGAATCGCCTATCCCCTGGCCCTGGAAGGGGCCCTAAAGCTGAAGGAGATCTCGTACATCCACGCGGAGGGGTACCCTGCAGGGGAGATGAAGCACGGTCCCATTGCCCTCATCGACGAGAAGATGCCCGTAGTGGTTGTGGCTCCCGAGGGAAGGGTGTTAGAGAAGACCCTCGGAAACATGGAGGAGGTGCGTTCCAGGGGAGGAACCCTGATTGCGGTTGCACAAGAGGGAAGCGATAAGGTGAGAACGGTGGCCCATCAGGTGCTCGAGATGCCAAGGGTAGCAGAGGAGTTTGCCCCCGTGGTCTACTCGGTGCCTCTTCAGTTGCTCGCCTATCACATAGCCGATAAGAAGGGATGCGATGTGGATCAACCGCGCAATCTGGCAAAGAGCGTCACAGTGGAATAACACCAGCAGCTTTTTGGGCAAGCACACCCCCTTAGTGGGACTGGGAATCGTGGTGGGCATCCTTGCCGCAGTGGGCAACGCCGCGTTTCGCTTCATGCTGGAGTGGTACCACAACCTCTTCTTCGTGAACTACCTGGGGTTTCTCCACTCCCACCTCTCGGAACACAGAACAGTAACCGCCCTTCTCCCCCTCACCGGGGCCATGGTGGTCGCCCCCTTCGTGGTCGTCTTCAGGAAGGAACTGAAGGGCTACGGAATGCCCAGGCTTATCGTGGCAGTCTACCGCAGGTGGGGGAAGATCAGCAGGAAGAGCATAATTCTCAACATATTCGTTCCAACCCTGGTTATCGGTTCCGGGGGCTCGGCGGGAAGGGAGGGCCCCATTGCCGGGTTGGGAGGTGCCTTGGGATCCTTGACCTCACACCTCTTTAACCTCTCCAGACAGCAGACCAAGCTCCTGGTGGCAGCGGGGGCAGGGGCGGCCATTGCAGCGGCCTTTGGAGCCCCCATTGCGGGAATGATGTTTGCCGTCGAGATAGTACTGCTGGGGGACTTCGACGTAGACTCCTTCCCCACCATCGCCATTGCGTCGGGGGTTGCCGTGGCCCTCACTCAGGCCTTCTACGGGCGAGAGGTCACCTTCCAGCTGCCCCCCTTCTCCATCCGCAGCATCTGGGTAGAGCTGCCCTCCTACGCGATGATGGGAATACCCATAGGGATATGCAGCTTCCTCTTCATAATCATGTACCACAGGACAGAGGAGTGGTTCGACTCTTTAAAACTGCCCCTGCTGGTGAAACCGGTAATCGGGGGCGCGCTGGTGGGTCTCTTAGGGGTTATGCTGCCCCAGATCTACGGCAACGGTTATCCCTTCATGGAGCAGGTGATGAACGGCCAGGTGGTATGGACCTTGGCAGCAGCCCTGGTGCTGGCAAAGATGGTGGGCACCTCTCTAACCGTGGGCTCAGGAAACCCGGGGGGACTATTCGCCCCCTGCCTCTACATAGGGTGCATGCTGGGGGGTAGCTACGGGGGATTCATGGGAAAGCTCATGCCCTCCCTAACCGCCCCGGCAGGTGCCTACGCCTCGGTGGGCATGGGGGCATTTCTGGCCACCGCCTGCCACGCCCCTCTTACCGGGCTCTTCCTGCTCTTCGAGATGACCCACAACTACCAGATCATGCTTCCCACAATATTCTCCGCCACCGTTGGCACCATACTGGGACAGAGGTTCTGTCCCCATTCCCTGGACACCTACGGTTTAGCCAAGAAGGGAATAGAGATACACCACGGAAAGGAGAAGAGCATCCTCGAGAGCCTCACCGTGAAAGACGCCCTGAGCCACAACTTTGACAGGGTCCACGAGTCCACACCCCTCCCCGAGCTTAAGGAGTACTTCAAGCGCTTCGCAAGGCACACCGACATATTCGTGGTGGACGACCACGACAGACTGGTGGGGGTACTCCCCTTCAGGGTGATAAAGAGGTTCGTCTTCTCCGACGAGATGCCCGAGATAATCCCCACCGCCGGCGACCTTTGCGAGAAGGACGTGGTCAGGTTGAGCGAGGACGACACCCTGCTCGACGCCATAAAGCACTTCGGCAAGAAGGGAATAGACCACCTGCCCGTGGTATCCCCTTACGGGAGGCTCATTGGATCCATCTCGCGTCGCGACGTGCTCGACGCATACAACAGGGAGGAGAACAGGCGGGCGCTGGAGGGGATAGAGCCCTCATGACCAGCCGGCTCGAACGGGTGATCCAGATAGGCACCATCTGCGTGGTGATCTCTTCCCTCCTCCTCTTTGGAGCGGTTCAACCGGTGGTGCTATCAATCGAGGAAAGCGTAATAATCCTGCTCGCCATACTTTCGCTGATCCACCACCAGAGAAGGGGGCTTAGCCTAGACTGGACTCCCATGGTCTACCCCTTCGCACTCTTTCTCGCCTACATCTTCTTCCAGGTGATCCCCCTGCCCCCCACCATACTAAGGGTGTTATCCCCCCAGTCGGTGCTCCTCAGGGAGAAGCTGGGAATAGACGTGGGATGGCAAACCATATCGCTTGTGCCCTACCGCACGGTGATCCAAGGGGTCTACTGGCTCTCCTTCTTCCTTCTCTTCCTGCTGGTGGTGAACCACTTCAAGCAGAAGAGACCCCTGCGATGGCTGATAAACTCCCTATTCTACTTCGGTATAGCAGAGGCCTTCTACGGCATCTTCTCGTTCTTCACGAGAAGCCAGTGGCTGCTCTGGTACCACAACCCCCACCTCCCCACCAACAGGGTACACGGCTCATACCGCAACCCCGACCACTTCGCCGGGTTCATGGAGATGATCGTACCCATAGGGGTGGTGAAGAGCATGGACTGGCGGGCAAGCCCCGCCCAGCCCAAGACCGAGATCCTCGCAAAGAGGGGGGCACTTCTCTTCCTCTCCATGCTGGGGGCTCTGGCCCTCTTCTTCACGCTGTCGAGGGCAGGACTGATGGGATTTCTGGGCTCGATGGCCTTCTGGTACATCAACGAGAAGAGAAGGGAAGGGCAGAAGGGGGTCTCCTTTGCCCTGGGAGTCATCCTCTCTCTGCTGGTGGTCTACGCCTTCTGGATCGGGGTGGGTCCAATGATGGACAGGTTCAACACCGCGGGACAGGACCTGCGGCTCCACGTGTGGCAGAACTGCCTGCCCATATTGAAGGACTATCCCCTCACGGGAACCGGCTTCAACACCTTCAGCTACGTCTTCCCCATCTACCGCGACATCACCCTACCCCTCTCCTTCTCGCACGCCCACAACGAGTACTTAGAGATGATGATCGAAGGAGGGGTGGTGGGATTCATCCTCTTCCTCTGGGCCTTCTTCAGGCCCGTGGTCTGGTCCATCAACTCCACCTCCCTGCTCACCAGGGCCTCCCTTACGGGAATAGTGGCCATCTCCATACACAACCTGTTTGACTTCAACCTCCACATACCGGGCAACGCCTACCTACTTGCCACCCTCTTCGCACTGAGCTGGATAGGAGTGACCAAGGAGAGATGATAGACATACATACCCACATCCTCCCGGGGATAGACGACGGTGCAAGGAACCTGGCGGAGTCTCTCGCCATGGCCAGGGAGGCCTGGTGCTTGGGAATAGAGGTGATGGTGGCCACCCCCCACTTTCTGCCGGGAATAGACAAGGTGGAGAAGGTCTCCAATGCCCTCTCAGGCCTCCAAAAGGAGCTGGAGTTCCACTCCATCCCCCTTCAGCTATGCGGAGGGGGAGAGGTGGAGATATCGGGGCTGGTTCCGGGAACCTGGGAGGAAGGGGATGTACCCTTTCTCAACTTCACACAGGATCCCAAGGCCATACTCGTGGAGTTCCCCTTCTCGGGACTCCCCAAGGGGGCAGAAGAGGTGCTCTACCACCTCATCAAGATAGGTATCACCCCCATCCTGGCACACCCCGAGAGGGCTATGGTCTCTGAGAAGGAGCTGCTGAGAAGGATGACGCCTCTGGCGGAGGAGGGGGTCGTCTTCCAGATAGACGCCCCCAGCCTGGTTGGGCTATGGGGCAGGGAGATAAAGGATAGAACCAAGATGCTGGTGGAGAGGAGGCTCTGCCACATCATGGCCTCCGATTGCCACGGCAGGAAGGGGCTAATGCCCCGCATGCTCACAGACGCCCTTCCCATCCTGGAGAGGCTGGTAGGAGAAGAAGGAGCCCAGGAGATGGTCTGGGATAATCCCTTGAAGGTGCTGGGCTTGAACCTGTGACGGGCCACCATGAAGACCCACCTGTCCCCTAAGGAGAAGCCCTCTCTCAATCCCCACACGAAACCCATACAAGACCTGGAAGAGGCGTTAGAGGCATCAGGGGTGAAGGCGTCCCCTGGCGAGATCGAGGCCATGCAAAGGGCCCACGCCCTCTATCCCCTCAAGGTGAACCGCTACTTTCTTGGCCTGGCAGAGAGCAGAAGCCTCAACGACCCCATCCTGCTCCAGGCCCTACCCAACCCCGGTGAACTGCTGGAATCACCGTTCTCGTCAGAGGATCCCCTGGGAGAAGAATCACACACCCCCGTGCCCCACCTAATCCACAGGTACCCAGACAGGGTTGTTCTGCTCGTGACCAGCAGGTGCGCAGTAAGGTGTCGCCACTGCAACAGAAAGAGGTTCTGGAGGAAGCCAGAGTGGGTGATCACCCCTGGTGCCCTGGAGGAGGTCACGGGGTACCTGAAGCGTACACCCACGGTGCGAGAGGTGATTCTCTCGGGGGGAGACCCCCTAACCCTGGAACCGGAGAGATTAAGGGCCATTCTCGAGAAGCTGAGAACCGCTCCGCGGGTGAAGGTTATCCGCATAGGAACGAGGGTTCCTGTAACCGCGCCATGGCTGGTATCGGAGCGGCTCATGGGCGCCTTAGAGGGGTTTCAACCCATCTGGATAAACCTCCAATTCAACCACCCCCTGGAGATCACCCCCGAGTCAAAGGACGCCTGTGACCTGCTGAGAAGAGGAGGGGCCGTCCTGGGAAATCAGACCGTTCTCCTTAGAGGGGTGAACGACTCCCCTAAAACGATAAGGGAACTCTGCTATCTGCTGGTAGAGATGGGAATTAGACCCTACTACCTATTCCAATGCGACCCGGTGAGGGGGGTGGAACACCTCAGAACCCCCGTGAAGAGGGGGATAGAGATTATACAAAGCATGATAGGCCACGCCTCGGGACTGGCCGTTCCCACCTTTGCCATAGATGCCCCAGGGGGAAAGGGAAAGGTCCCCCTTCTCCCCGACTACCGGGTCAGCTTCGAGAAAGGGGGAGTGAGGTTTCTCTCCTACGCGGGAGAGGTGGGATGGTACCCCGACCAGAGAGGAGGGGATGAGCCCTCACCTGCGGTCCTTCCTGGACACCGTGGCCCTTGAGTTCGGTGACTCCCACACGGTC
>CAZMTB010000111.1:0-4809 GCA_964569095.1 uncultured Aquificales bacterium | reverse complement strand
CCCAGAAGTAGTTCCTACCCGCGTGGTGCCCTCCTGCACCGATGAAGGAGAAGGCATTGAGAATCTCCCCCTTCACCACCTTCTCAGAGGCCTCCACAACACCTCCAGCAGAGTGAAAGGCGGTTCCGCACGAGCCGTCACTCTTCACCGCCTCTATCATGGAAGGCTCGTGGATCTTCAGCAAAAGCTCCATGGATATGGGAGACGACTGAAACATCTCTATCTTGGGACTGGAGAGAAGGGGATCAAGTGCCTCAGGAAAATCGGCCAGCCTGTTACCCACCGTCAGGTAGCTCCTTCTGCTGAACGAAGGGTGGTAGAACACTCCGGTCTTATCCGACATCTCCCTATCCTCCTCTCATTCCCTCAGGCAATCTGGCAGGTACCGCGGAACCCACCTTTGGTCTATGCAGACACACACCAACTCCACTTCCGCCACCAACTGGCCACCCTTAGCAAATCTACAGAGAAATGACACCCCCTTTTCTCGAACATCCCCGGTCTCTACCGACACATCCACCTCGTCTCCATATCTCACGGGACTCAAAAATCTCCCCTTTGCCTCCACCACCGGCAAGCCATAACCCTCCTCCGGGTCTCTCCACACCTGCGAAGGAGGTTTTCCCATCAACTCACAGAGGTAGTCCTCTACCGCCTGGTTGGCATACTTGAAGAACGAAACGTAGTAAGTGACACCCCAAGGATCGGTGTCACCAAACCTTATCTTGAAAGAGGCCCCTCCTCTTCCGCCCATGAATCCCTCCTGGAGCAGAGAGGGAACTACGCAACAGAGACCGCCTCCAACTCCCTTTCAGCCTCTTCCAGCACCTTGCTGGTTCTGCTGTTTCTCTCTCTGTCCCTTCTCAACGAAAGCTCTTCAATCCTATCCCTGTAAAACCCCAACCTGGAGTGGAAATCCCCCGCCAATAGACTCTCAACTATCTGGGAATAGAGAGCTACGATCTCTCCAATCAGCACAGGATCGTACTCCCTGCCCTGTATCTTCAGGCAATCTATACCCGCCTCCACGTAGGCAGGAAGGTCGTCCAGCGCCAGGAACATCTCGTTTCTCATCTCTACCTTCTGTTGCTCAAGGTACCATCTGGCCTTGCACACCCTGTGGCAGTACCCACCCCTGTTGGGACTACCCCAGTAGTGGTCCTTCCCCTCGGAGTCGAGGTGGGAAGAGTACTTGAAGTAGCTACTCATCAGACACTTACCCAGGTAGGTGAAACAGGTATTGGAGTGGAGGAAGACCTCGAGCCCCACGTCAACCTCCCTCTTCATCTGGGCGAGCTCTTCCACCGTAATGTTGCAAGGTGCCACCACCATGTCCACGCCAATCTCTTTGTAGAAGAGAAGGTCCTCGGTGTTAATTGCATTAGCCCCTGCGCTCACGTGCACCTCGAGGTCTGGAGACACCTCCTTGGCGAGGGCCATGGCACCGGGATCGGTTAAAATAACCCCCTCCACTCCCATGTCCTCGAAGGCCCTCAGCTTCTCCAGAAACATGGAGAGCTCGCTGGTAGAAAAGAGGGTGTTTAACGCCACTCTCACCCCCTTGCCCATGGAGTTGGCCATCTCGGCTATGGCTGCTATCTCCGCATCGTCCAGTTCGTACTCCACAGTGCGGCGGCTCCAGCCTTTAGCACCAACATAAACCGAATCGGACCCGTTCAAGAACGCCTGGCGTGCCATCTCCAGGCTGCCCCCAGGCGCAAGCAGCTTTGGTCTCACCATCTACTTTCCTCCTAACCTGTGAACACCCCCCTCAACCTCCAAAGGGGTGATCTTCTCCCCACCAAAGAACCTCCCAATATACCTGTGCCCTGCCCTCCTAAAGAGATAACCGTTACAGAAACCCTCGGGAGATAGAAGGCTCAACTCTTCTCTCTCCTGGGGCCTCAGGTAGTCGTCAACTCCCTCGGCCACCCTGGTGAGAACCTCCCTGTATATGGCTCCCACCCTCTCCACGTAGCGGGGTTCCTCCCTGAGGGTCATGATGCTGAAGTGCCTGAATCCCTTCCAGTAGAAGGTACCCAGGTATTCCAACAGACAGAAGTCTTTTCCGCTCAGGGTGGCCCTGCCTATGTTCTTCAACTTCCACCTTCCAGAGCTGAGCCAACACGGCTCAAAGCACAGATCCTCACACTCCCCCTCCCGGTACTCCAGCAAGAAACAGGTCTCAGAGATCCCCAAGGGCAATTTTCCATGGGCCTGAAGCACCACCTCTACGCTGCTACCCTCCCTAAGGGCAACGATCTCGCTGAAAGAGAGTTCGGGATTGGGTGCCACCCTGGTCACTCCCCATTTGGCAAGAAGGGATGCCGTCTGAGACGTGTAAACATTGGCAAAGGGACCCACGTGCATAGGTAAGAAGAGTCCCTTCTTGTTGATCATCCTCAAGGTTCCCAGATTATGTACCTCGAAAGCGTCAATTCCAAGGCTTGCCGCGGCGTCTATCACCTCGCCCAGCCATCCCAGGTCCTCGTTTCGCGGCTCGGCATAGAGAGAAAGATAAACCCTCTTTCCCGCATCCCTGAGTATCTTCACCCCCTCCTCCAGAAACTCGGGAGAAGAAGAGAGGTTCTCAGGCACCAGAGGACAGGTAGGATCCCCCACGTAAACGGCATCATAGGCGTCCAGATTGCAACCCCTTAGTCTACCAAGGGTCTCTATTCTTGCAGACAATTCAAACATAACTGCCAACCTTCTCCATCTCTCTCGTCATCTCGTCAACCAAAGCGGCGATTCTCTCGGTGGAGAGTCCCCTGCCCCCAATCTTGAAGGCCCCCACCCCTGCTTGCAGGTAGAGGGGAACCAAGTGAACCTCCTCGAAGGGATGGGGCGAAAGATCCCATACCCCCCCGTTCTGATCGTTCCACTCCTGGGCACAGGGTTTGTAGCATATCCCGCTCCTTTTGGAAGACCCGGACCAGATTAGAGACCTCAAGCCCTCATTCTCGATGTTCATGTCAAAGTAACTGCTCATTCTGCACAGCCCAAGAACGGTGGGGGCACACCTAACACCCTGAATCATCACCTCGGTCTCCACCTCGTACTCGCTGAGGCTTTTGGCTATCTCTTGCACCTCGGCAATGCTAAGGTGAGGAGAGAGAATAAGCCTTTTCACCCCAAGGTCACGCCAGAAAAGCGCGTCGTGAACGTTCATCACGCTGCTGCCCACGCTAACGTGAACCTCCACCTGGGGACGAACCTCAACCAACCTCTCCACCAGCGAGGGCTCGCTGCAAATCACCCCGTCAATACCCCTGTCAATTGCATCCAGCACCACGTTTACCGCCATGGACCATTCAGGGGTAGAAGGAACGGTGTTGAAGCTGAGTAAAAGCCTTTTTGAGCATAAGTGGCACTGCCGGGAAATCTCCTCCAGATCTGCCGGTGAAACCTCCACGCAGCGAGGGGCGTGGCTCCACCCCCGCAAGCCCACGTAGATGGCTCCAACTTCCAGTTCCAACAGTTTAGAAAGGGCCCCTTTGCTGTTGCAGGGAACCAGAATCTCGATCTCCCTCTTCATACCCTCTCCGGCTTCAGTTCTCAGGGGGAAAGATACGCCTTTTGGGCAAGCAGGTCAATTCTTCTTCAGCATCTCGTCAAAGAATCCCCTTGGTCTAATCACGCCTCTGTCCACCGCAAAGGCATTTTGATTTAGACGAGAGAACGGGAACACCTGAACTAACAGTCTCTAAAGATCACCCAGTACCTTCTCCCACACGTAGAGGGACTCTAACAACAGCTTGAGCTCATCGGCAGATGCCTTTGCAAAATGCCTGGCAAGCAGTCTTCCCATCTCCCTCTCCAAGGCCTGGTATGCCTCGCGACCCTCTTCGGTTAGTGTGAGGTTCACTCGCCTGCGATCTCTACGATCCCTCTCCTTAACGATGAATCCCTTCTCTTCCATATCGTTTGTAACCTGGGTGAGTTTGCTGGGATTTATTGGATGAAGGGCCTCGAATATCTCCCTGACGGAGATGGTTCCATCCCCCGACTCGGCAAGCCTCGCCAATATCACAACCTCTGGATCGGAGAGGTCAGAGGTCAAGGCGAACAGCTTTCTGAAGTGGGGCCTCACCCGCCTCATCCCCTCAAGGATCCTTTCTACGGTCTCTCTGTTGCTCAATCCAGGCTCCAAAACGCCTCCCCTCCCACCCGGTAGAATGAGACTCCATATATCCCCACCGTAGAAGGGAGACAAGACGTTTCGAGATAAAAATATTTTTAAAATTAAAATTTTTCTTGACGCCAAACTTTTTTGGAGATAGGAGAAAGGCAATGACCGAGAGAAGGAGGGTTAATCATGGCACTAAAGACCCCAGAGCAGTTTGAAGAGAGCATGAAGGGTCGCAAGCTGAACATCTTCATGAACGGCGAGAGGATAAACGACATCTTCGACAATCCCAACACCCGCACCGTGATCGAGGCAAACAAGGCGAGTTACAAATGGGCTCTTGATCCGGAGAGCCAAGAGGTGATGAGCACCATCTCTCCTCTCATTGGAGAACGGATCAACCGCTACACCCACGTTTGTCAAAGCAAGGAGGATCTACTCGCCAAGGCCAACGCGGGGTGCTTCACCGCAGAACAGCTGGGCACCTGCATCTACCGGTGCGTAGGACTCGACTGTTTTCACGCCACCTGGGCCACCACTTGGGAGATGGACCAGAAGCTGGGAACCGACTACCATCCCAGGTTCATCGAGTACCTCAAGTGGGTCCAAAAGAACGACCTGTCGGTTGCGGGTGCCCTCACCGAGCCCAGGGGACCAAGGGACAAGAAGCTGAAAGACTG
>CAZMTB010000110.1:0-4440 GCA_964569095.1 uncultured Aquificales bacterium | reverse complement strand
CTAACGAACGACGCCTCGTCGGACGAGGAGGTTGCCGAGGCAGAGAGGCTTGCCTTTGAGCTGCTGAGGGAGCTCGATGAGGTGGAGCTGGCGTGCTGGGCCTTGAAGAGACTAGGCTTTGGTGACGCTATAGAAAGAGAGGTGCTGGATGCCCTCCATTTGTGCGACTTGGAACTTCTCTCCAGGGCCGACCTGTTTGCCTTTGGACTTCCCCTCGCCTATGCCCAAATGATCGAGGAGTCTCGTCGCAAGGACTTGTTGGGATACGACTATGCCCTTTTTTCAATAACCGAGAAGTTTGCTGCGGTGGTTGGCGAGGCCAACCTTCTCCCCTTTGGCGAGGAGGGCGCGGTTGAGGGGTTGAAGGACCTGCTGAGGGAAGTGGCGGCTGAGGGGGAGACCTCAAAGGAGGAATACTCTTTTTTTGAGTGGTTCAGAGGGTTGGGGGAGAAGCTACTGGAGATACCCTGGTGGTGGCCCGTGCCGGGAGAGACCATTGTTGCGTCAGCCGCCCCTTCACTGCAGCTCTACTCGGAGAAGGAGACGAGTGGGGAGGTCCCGGAGTTCGAAGAGCACACCTTGAGGTTCGTTGCCGAGGACGGCTCGTGGGAGGGATTTGCAAGGATTCCAACGAAGGTGGGATGTATAGAGGACTGCACAGTCCGCTTGTGGGTGGAGGATTCCTCTGGGAATCCCATTGCAAAGGGAGAGATTCTGCTGGGGGGACACCGCTTCACCGTAGAAGATGGAAGTGCCTTGGTAAGTTTAGAGGCGCTGGCAGACCTTTGGAACGAGACCCCGAGGGAGATCACCCTCGTCTGGAACGGCAAGAAGGTGAAAGGAAGACCTCTTACCAAAGAATAGTCCCAATGGGATGGTAACCACTTTTTAGGCGTTTCTTTGACCTCCTTTTAATGGTATACTTACATACTCTCGTGAGGAGGTGGCGCTCGTGTGTAAGAGGGGTCTTCTATTCTGGGTGATGGGCCTAGCAGTGGCCATCCTGTTGGCAGGTGGTTGCACCAAGGGGCAGAAGAGGCCGGTTGTGGTGGTCTACGTGTCGGAGGACCAGGTCTTCTCGGAACCCGTTCTGAAGAGGTTCCAGGAGGAGACCGGCATAGAGGTTAAAGCGGTGTACGACACCGAGGAGGCCAAGAGTACCGGTGCCATGAACCGCCTCATTGCCGAGAAGGATAATCCCCAGGCCGACGTCTATTGGGCGAACGAGCCTATCAGGGCCGAGGTTCTGAAGCAGAAGGGGGTGTCTGCCCCCTACTTCTCTCCCAGCGCAAAGGGTATCCCAGGGGTCTTCAAGGACCCAGAGGGGTACTGGACGGGTTTCTCTGCCAGGGCAAGGGTGCTCGTGGTGAACAGAAAGGCGAAGGAGAGACCCACGAGCATACTGGACTACACAGATCCCAAGTGGAAGGGACGTGCGGTGATTGCCAATCCCCTATTTGGCACCACCACCTCTGAGGTGGCCGCCCTCTTCACCCTGTGGGGAGACGAGAAGGCCAAGAGGTTCATGGAGGGGATGAAGAAGAACGGGGTGGTGATCTCTACGAGCAACGGAGAGAGTGCCGACTTCGTGGCCTCGGGAAGGTACGACTTCAGTCTGGTGGACAGTGACGACGCGGTGAACCGCATGAGGCGGGGGGCACCGGTCACCATGGTCTACCCCGATCAGGGGGAGGGAGAGATTGGCTGCTTCGTGGTTCCAAACGCGGTGGTCTTGATCAAGGGCGCGCCTCACCCCGAGGAGGCGAAAAGACTGATAGACTACCTGCTCTCCCCGGAGACCGAGCGACAACTGGCCTTTGCCGATTGTGCCCAGATCCCCCTGCATCCCGGCGTGGAGATGCCCAGAGAGCTTAAGCCTATCTCTCGGCTGAAGGTGATGAAGGTGGATTACGCCGAAGTGGCCAGAAAGATGGTTGAGATCCAACCGTTTCTCAAGGAGTGGGCAGGACTGTAGGTGGACCAGAGGCGGGCATTCCTCTCCTCAATAGCGCTCCTGGTAGCGGTGGTGGGCCTCCTTCCCGTTCTCTTCATGCTGGGAAGGAGTATCGTGGTGAACGGGGAGATCTGCCTTGCCGCTTACCGTGGGCTCCTTTCCTCCCAGCGCCAGTGGCTACTGATGGGAAAGAGCCTTGCCCTGGCCTCACTGGTGACCCTCACCACCGTTTCGGTTGGCGTGCCCCTGGGAGTGCTTCTTGGAAAGACCGACCTGCCCCTGCGCAGGCTCTTTGCTGGGCTCTTGGTGGTTCCCCTTCTCGTTCCGCCCTACGTCGTGGCGGTCTCCTGGGCAGACCTGTTGGGAGACCGGGGACTCTTGGCAGGGGTGTTGGGGTCAGGGATGGTGAAGGCAACCTCTCACCTGCTCTTCGGTCTGCCTGGCTGCGTGCTGGTTCTCTCCTCCGTGTTTCTCCCCGTCCCCATGCTGCTAACCATGGTCTTTCTGCGCACGGTGAACCCCAGGTTGGAAGAGGCCGGCCTCTTGGTGGCGGGTTGGGGCGGGGTGTTGAGGCGGATAACCCTTCCCCTCGTTCTCCCCGGCGTGGTCCTTTCGGCAATGGTGGTCTTTCTCTTCACCCTTGGGGAGTTCACCGTGCCAAACTTCTTGAGGTTCAACGTCTTCGCCGTGGAGAGCTTCACCCGATTTTCAGCCTTCTACGACTTTGAGGCCGCCACCGCGGCGGCGGTTCCCTTAGCGGCGGTCACCTTCTTGCTGCTGGGGTTGGAGGGTCTCTTTCTACGACAGAAGACCTGCCGCCTGAACCTCGCCACCGGGGAAGAGGGCACATCCATCTCCCTCGGCAGGGCCAGGCCCTGGCTGGGGATGGCAGTTGCCCTCTTCGTGACGGTCACCGTGGCGGTGCCCCTCTCTGCACTGGTGGTGAGGTCTGGGGGAGCTTCTGCCTACCTCGAGGCCCTGCAGAGGGCAGGTGGCAGCCTGTTGCGCAGCTTGGAGTACGCAGCGGTTGGCGCAACACTCCTCACATTCTTGGGGTTCTTCACCGGTTACCTCGTGGAGACCAGGGCACTGGGCCTCTGGTGGTACCTGGACTCACTAACCCTCTTCCTCTTTGCACTTCCCAGCACCGTGATTGGTATCGGGCTAATAGGGGTATGGAACAGGCCCTTCACCAACCTGGTCTACGGGACCCCCGTTATCGTGGTTCTCGGTTACGTGGCCAAGTACCTCGCCTTGACCAGCAGGATCTCGGTGACCCAGCTGGGGCTTATTCCCTCCTCCATGGAGGAGGCTGCCCAGGTGCTGGGGGCGGGATGGTTGAAGAGGATTGCCAGCATAGTGGCCCCTCTGGCCAGGCCCGGTCTCGTGGCGTCGTGGTTCGTGGCCTACCTTTTCGCCCTCAGGGACACAGGTATCACCATGCTGGTCTATCCCCCTGGACACGACACCCTACCGGTGCGCATCTACACCTTGATGGCAAACGGTGCTCCCAGCCTCGTGGCCGCCCTCTGCGTGGTTATGGTAAGCCTCACCCTGTTGCCCTTGGGGGGACTGCTGTTTGCGTGGACCAAGGCGAGGAGGAGATGGTGATGGTGGTGAGGCTGGAGTCGGTCTCCAAGTGGTACGGGGAGACGCCGGTACTTCGAGATCTCTCCCTGGAGGTGGGAGAGGAGGAGAGGCTGGTGATCCTGGGCCCCTCTGGCTGCGGAAAGACCACCATCCTGAGGCTGATTGCCGGTTTCTCTCCGCCAGACGAGGGAGAAGTGTACCTGGGAGAGGAGCTGGCCTCTGATAAAGGGAGGGTCATCGTGCCGCCAGAGAGAAGGGGTGTGGGCATGGTGTTTCAAGACCTTGCGCTGTGGCCCCACCTCACCGTGGAGGAGAACCTGGGGTTTGGCCTGGCTGCAAAGGGGATGCCCAGAGAGGAGAGGAAGAGGCGAGTGGCAGAGATGCTCGGCATGGTGGGAATGGAGGGATTCGAGAAGAGGAGGCCTGCCGAGCTGTCTGGGGGAGAGCGGCAACGGGTGGCCCTGGCCAGGACGCTGGTTGTGGAACCCAGGGTGGTGCTTATGGACGAACCCCTCTCGAGCCTCGATCCAGACCTGAACCGCCGCATGAGGAGTGAGATTCTAAAGCTTCACCAGCGCTTGAGATTCGCCATGGTCTACGTCACCCACTCCAGGGAAGAGGCCTTCGAGATCGCCACCCGGTTGGTGGTGATGAAGAAGGGGAGAATAGAGGTGGAAGGGGGAGTTGAAGAGGTGAGAGGCTACGCAGGGTGATGGGTTCGGTGCTCTCTGTGGTCCCGCCGCTACGGATGTGAGGCCTGCAAAGCGGAGTTTAGTCTCTCTTCCCCGGGCAAGTAGGGAAGACTGCCCCTAAACAAGCGTTTAACCCGAAGGTGGACTAAGTCTCTACGCCACGCAGACCATCCGAAGTTCGCCCCTATTCTCCCTACCACCTTT
>CAZMTB010000109.1:0-4917 GCA_964569095.1 uncultured Aquificales bacterium | reverse complement strand
CACCTGGGTTCGAGAAGGTGCGGGAGAGGGTGAAGGACCTTGTGGGCAGGCTGGCGAAGGGCGAGGAGAAGAGAGACAATACGGAGATTCTGGGGATTCTGAGCGAATACGGGGCGGAGGTTGCACCTTACCGCGTGGTCTCTTCCAAGGGAGAGTTGAGAGAGGCGGTGGAGGAGCTTGGTTGTCCCGTTATGGTTAAGCCAGTGACCACTCGCGTGATAACCCGTAGCCAGGCCAATGCCGTGATTATGGTGGAGTCGGTGGAGGACGCCGGCAGGGCGTATGCCCAGGTGATCGGCAGGATAGTGTCGTCCACCCCCTGGATCGGGGTTACCGGTTTAATGGTTCAGGAGAGGGTGGAAGGGGACGAGAAGCTCGTCCTCTCATGGGAGAGAAAGAAGAAGAGGTCCTTTCCCTTCCAGTGGGTGAAGAGGCTCTTCAAAGGCGGTGAGGAGAAGGGTGAGAGCAAGGTAGAGGTCTCCTCCCAGGAGCACTTGATGGAGAGTCTGGGTGAAGAGGAGCCCGGTTTGCAAGGGGTTCTCTCGGCGTGCCACCTCGCGTGGGTGGAGAACCCAGAGCTCTCTGCCATGGAGGTGGAGGTCGTCTTTGGAGGTGGGGCTGCCAAGGTGGTGGATGCCAGGATCTCGGTGTTTGGGTAGGTGGGAAGGATAGGAATAATAGCCGGCAAGGGTTCCATCGTGGCCTCTGTTGCAGAGATGCTCTCCCAGAGGGGGAAGGAGGTTGTGATCGCCGATCTTTCCGGGGGTGATAACGGGGGAATAGTCAGTTCCGACAGGTACTTCCAGGCCTCTCCCGGCCAGGTGGGAAAGATAGTGAAGGGATTGAAGAGGCTTGGCGTCTCGCAAGTGGTCTTCATTGGCAAGGTGGAGAAGGGAGAGTTTCTGAAGGGTTGGATCCCAAAGGTGGATCTCACTGCCCTGAAGCTGCTTAGCGGACTGAAGGACTGGAGCGACGACAGCCTCATGGGGGCGGCCATCGACTTTCTGGAAGAGTCTGGAATAGAGGTGTTGGGCCAGAGGGAGGTTCTCTCTCCCCTCATGGCACCAGAGGGGGTGCTTGGAAAGAGGAGTCCCTCGAATGAGGAGTGGAGGGACATTGCCTACGGTTTTGCCATGGCCAAGGCCATAGGGTCCCTTGGGATCGGCCAGACGGTTGTGGTGAAGCGGAGGGCTGTGGTTGCGGTGGAGAGCCTGGAGGGAACCGATGCCACCATTCGGCGGGGTGGAAAACTCGCCGGTGAGGGAGCGGTGGTGGTGAAGGTGAAGAGGCCTCGTCAGGTTGAAAGGATGGACCTGCCGGGGGTTGGCCTGGAGACCTTGAAGAGCGCGGTAGAGGCCAAGTGCCGGGTGCTCGCCTTTGAGGCGCACGAGACGGTGCTGATGGAGCGCCAGGCGCTTCTGGAGAGGGCAGATTCCCAGGGGGTGTCCGTGGTGGGGGTGACCGCTTCTATGCTGAGGAACTACGACCTGCCTCGGGTCTCTTTCCGGTTTCCGGAGGAGTGAGTTGGGAGAGGCCCAGAATTTGGGAGCTGGCCCCCTGGTTCTTCTGGACGGGGAGCTCAGCGAAGAACTCCAGGCCATTAAGGCTGCGGGGCGGTACCGATTCCTTCGAACTATCCAGGGGGAGCAGGGCCCGGTGGTGGAGATGGGGGGCAGGGAGGTGCTCCTCTTCTGCTCGAACAACTACCTTGGGCTTGCGTCCCATCCGAGATTGAAGAGGGCCTCAATAGAGGCAACGGAGCGATACGGGGCGGGCGCTGTTGCCTCGCGGCTGGTTTCTGGTGACATGACCCTTCACCAGGAGCTCGAGAGAGAACTCGCCCGCTTCAAGGGCACCGCATCGGCCCTTCTCTTCAACTGCGGCTACATGGCCAACGTGGGACTCATCTCCTCGCTGGTCTCTGAAGGGGACCTCGTGGTCTCAGACCAGCTTAACCACGCCAGCATAATCGACGGCTGCCGCCTTTCAAAGGCGGAGAAGGCAATGTTTCCACACAACGATCTGGATGCCCTGGAAGGCATACTGAAGAGGCGTCGAAGGGGAAGATGCCTGGTGGTTGTGGATTCCGTCTTCAGCATGGATGGAGACCTGGCTCCTCTCCAGGAGATAGCGGCTCTGTGCGAGGTTTACGGCGCCCACCTCATGGTTGACGAGGCCCATGCAGTGGGAGTGCTGGGAGAAAGGGGAGCTGGGGCAGTGGAGCACTTTGGGTTGGCTGGTAAGGTGCCAATCCAGATGGGTACCCTTGGAAAGGCCCTGGGGGGATTTGGTGCCTACGTGGCCTGCAGCGAAGTGGTGAGGGAGTTTCTCATCAACAGGGCCCGCAGCTTCATCTTCACCACGGCCTTGCCTCCCGGGGTCTTGGCGGCGGCCAAGGAGGCGGTTCTGCTTGTTCAGGAGGATGCGGAGCTCAGGGCCAGGCTTCACGAGAACATAGGCATCTTCACTAAGGGTTTGGTTGAGATGGGATTTGGGGATAGGGTGAAGATTCACGGTACGGCGATAGTACCCCTCATCGTGGGACCAGAGGACCTCACCATGAGGATGAGCCATAGCCTATTTGAGAAGGGGGTCTTCGTGGCAGGGATACGTCCCCCCACGGTGCCACCGGGCACCTGCCGTCTCAGGATAACCCTTATGGCAACACACACCGAGGAGCAGATTTCAAAGGCCCTGCAGGCCTTTGAGGATACTGGCAAGGAGCTGGGGTTGATCTAAGGGGGCTACTTCCACTTGGGGATCTCTTTTGGGGTTCCCCCTGTCGGGCTTTTATTCTTGCTATTTTGTGTCTTGCGCTTCCGTAAGTAAGAATATTACCCGCTCGCATTTTAT
The DNA here is from genome assembly GCA_964569095.1 of uncultured Aquificales bacterium. Lineage (GTDB taxonomy): Bacteria > Thermosulfidibacterota > Thermosulfidibacteria > Thermosulfidibacterales > JALWSI01 > JALWSI01. The sequence continues at coordinate 2,064 of CAZMTB010000109.1, read as the reverse complement.
TTGGTGCTTATTACTTTCAGATTGTTGAGGTTGTAATGGTTCTTGCAGAGGAAGGTTTTACGCCTTTATCCATCTACCCATTCCGTGAAGAGTGGATATTTGGTGCTATCTGGGAATAGAAGGGTGCTTAGGAGAGAGAGGAGGGTTTGTTAGGTTGTTCAAGTTGCTGAGGGCCAGGTTGAGGAGAACCTTCTTTGCAGGACTGGCGGTCCTGGTGCCCCTATTCGTGGCCTGGTTCACGGTGATCTACATCGTGCGCAAGGTGGACTCCTTCGTAATTCCCTGGGTGATCAAGGGTTTGATCAAGGCAGGGGTGCCTTCGCAGTACATTCACACGGTGCCAGGTGCTGGGGTGGTGGTGACGATAGCGATCATTTTCCTGGTGGGGCTCTTTGCCACCAACTTCTTTGGAAAGAAGCTGGTCTCTCTTTGGGAGTATGTGATGGAGCACATTCCCGGGGTCAGAGTTATCCACTCCGCTGCCAAGCAGTTCGTGCTTTCTGTGGCAGATTCCACTGATACCACCAGATTCAGCAAGGTGGTTATGGTGGAGTACCCGCGCAGGGGAATCTACTCTTTGGGATTCATCACCAACGAGGTTAAGGGTATCTTGCCCAGGCTCACCGACTCGGCCTACACGGTCTTCATCCCCACCAGCCCCAATCCTACCTCTGGGATGATGATAGTTGTGCCCAAGGACGAGGTGATACCCCTCCCCCTCTCCGTGGAGGAGGGGATACGGGTGGTGGTTTCGGGGGGAGTGATTCCCTTGGTGATGGAGGAGTCTCAGGAGGATGAAAACCTGAAGGTGGTCCCCACGCAGCAGTAGATGAACCTGTCGGGCATCTCCTGGAGGAACCGGCACTGTGCCTTGAATCCCGAGCAGTGGGTGGGTGCTACCCAGCGCACGTCTTTCTCCAACAGCCGGTGGATTGTGGGTACAATGGACTCCTCGAACACCGCCCCCGAAAGGTGGAAACCGCCGATAACCGCGTGAATCCTCTTCTCTCCCGTGATGGAGGATATGTGGTTCAGGGTGTTGATAACCCCGGAGTGTCCGCATCCCAGAACCGCCACGATCCCTTTTCCCTCAACCATGAAGGCCAGGGCCTGGGCGGCTGGGATGTTGGCGGTCACCACCTCGGCGGCTTCCAGACCGTATCCCATGGGGAATCCCACCTCGAAAGGGGTGTGGCGGGGGATCTCGCCCGTAACCAACACCACTCCGTCTAGTTGGAGAGATGCGTCGGCGCTCTCAACCACCGTAACTCCCAGCCCTTTCAGCTCCTCCCTGTCCAGCCTCGGAAAGGGATGTAGTCCTCCCTGCGGATCCCGTATTCCCCTTTCACTGAAAGCGGTGGGATGCAGTAGAAGGGGCGTCTCTTTTGGGATTACACCCTCCTGGTATAGCCAGGTTAGGGCTCCAAAGTGGTCGAAGTGGCCGTGGCTTAGCACCACCAGCTCGGTCTTCTCCAAGGGCAGGTTCAGCCTTTCAAGGTTGTAGGGCACTCCCTCTTTGGTCAGACCGGCGTCCAGCAGAATGTGCCTCGTCTCTCCCCTTGTGGTGGTGGCCGAGATGAAGAGAGAGAGTCCGTGCTCTGCAATGAGGGGAGGTGTCACCTTGTCGCCGGTGAAGATGGGTCTTCGCAGGGTCACCTCGTTGCCCTGGGCAATCAGATCTGCCACGTTGTCTATTATTACTGTTATTCTCAGCTCCCTGAGCGGTTCCAGAATCATCATTTCTCAGTACCCCCTTCTCTTCTGGTCTCCATCTCTACCTTATCATCTTTTCTGCAGTGATGGCAAAGCTTGCCCCGTTGGTCTCCTCTCACTACTATCTCCGGGGAGAGGGAGGAGAGAATGGTGAGGTTGAAACTGTCTTACGGTTCTGCCGTGGGGGTGGGTTCACCACCCCTCAGGGAGGAAGATCTCGAGAACGCCGTGTCTTCGCTCTTCACGGAGGCCCTGGATAGGCTAATGACCCTGAGGGAACGGGAGGAGGTGGGCTTCTTGGACCTTCCCCACCAGGACCTTAGCGAGGTGAAAGGGGCGGTGGAAGCCGTA